>JAFDED010000130.1 GCA_019310535.1 Deltaproteobacteria bacterium | reverse complement strand
CGCAGCTTCATCTTTGCAAGCCCTCGGATGAAGTGATGCTCAAATCCGAAGGAGACATCCATCCTGCTGTTGACCCGCTCCACGGCCGTGCGTTTCCCGTACTGCCTTTTCCACTTGCCGCTGAGCTCCATTTTCAAGAGGTTATCCCACTCCCTCCGTTTGATGCCGAGCGGCTCACGGACCAATCAGGCGTTAAGATGGATACGAGACTCGTAGCTCAGCATAATTCTGCCAAGAAGACGTCAAATCTCATTGACAAATTCCTTGGTTTCTTCAAGATTGTTGAAACCCTGTTAGTTCCGCACAACAAAAAGTCATCATTGGAGGATGCTCTTCTGTAAAGTAAAGATTTCTATGATCTCTTTACCAATCTGTTTCAGTATGACTGTCCTGAGCTGTGCGAAAAGGAATATAAACGATTTGTCTCCGGAATTGTCAACGGGCGACACAAATGCGCTCATATGAAGTTGAAGAAGGACTTCGGTTATTGGGCTGGTGCCCCGAGAGTAAAAAATGAAATCGAACCGTATCTGCAGGCGCTGGAAGCACTCACTTATTATGCAATACGTGGCGTATGACAAGGGAATCCGGCCGATTCATCACGCTTGAGGCTGATTTTGTGACAATCCCCTTTTCAACTCTTCCTTCCCATCCTTCCCGAAGTTTTTGCTCGACATAGTATCTTTGGAGAGGTAAATTTTCATTGATACTCAATGTGATTGGATGTGCTTTTCATTTCGGAAATTTTGGTGCAGAGAGTGGCTTGAGGACCGCACATTCGATAGCTGGAAAAAAGGCGGCAGCAGGGTAAAGAGATTTTGAATTCTGGGTTATAAGGGTTAAGATCAGATTTGCCCCCTTTCCTGGAGGATTTTATACCGCTAATTGTAAGACGCCGAAATAGAACAGCGCCACGGAGTAACCGCCCGATATCTGAGTGGTTATGCCCGATCCGAAGAATGTTTTGCAGGCGTCTTATACGGCAACGGTAACGGCATTTGCGGTATTATACGGATCCATATAAACATTGTGGGGCGGCCGACGGTGGAGTTCCAAGGAGAAAGGAGAAAAACGAAACATGATTAGCCGAATCTGGCATGGCTGGACAACCCCCGGCAACGCAGACAAGTATGAGGCAATGCTTAAAGAGGAAATCTTCGTCGGGATCCAGAACCGGCACATTCGTGGCTTTAAGGGTATTCAATTACTGCGGCGCGAAGTTGGAGAAGAAGTAGAATTCGTCACGATTATGGTACTTGATTCACTGGATGCTGTGCGGGAGTTTGCGGGCGAAGATTACGAATTGGCGGTCGTCCCGAAGAAAGCGATAGCAGTACTCTCCCATTTCGATGAACGATCACAGCATTATGAGATTAGAGTGGAAAGGAAGGGAGAGGGTTAAAGCAGGCGGCCCGTCATTAATATCCTCTGCGAAGAGCTTCTTTGGCATCAGTGTGTCAATGGCCGCCCAACAAGACGCTGCACCCGACTGCTACCGCACGGCGCGTGAGCTCATCGTTATCCACCTTGACAGAAGTAGCCGTTTTGTGGAGGGAACGATATGGGCGTGATACACAGTTTGTACCGTGAACCCGCGAAGGTCGAGATCGACGAGCGAACTTGCAAGCGGTGCGGCCAATGCACCAGCATCTGCCCAGGCGAAGTGCTGACCATGAAGGATGGCAGCGTGCGTATTCGCGGTGACAGTCCGTTCGGCTGCATTGCTTGCGGTCACTGCATGATGGTCTGTCCGGAAGACAGCGTCAGAGTCACCGGTCGCGGTATTTCCCCCGAAGACCTGCTGTTGATGCCCTCGTCGGAGGAGAGAGCAACCGTCGATGAACTCGGAGCCCTTATGCGAGCCCGGCGTAGCGTTCGTAGGTTCAAGGAAAAAGAGGTGGAGCCCGAGCTTCTGGATCGAATCGTCGACATGGCGGCCTCTGGCCCGATGGGTATCCCGCCATGGGATGTGGGGTGCGTTACCGTTCGTGGCCAAGACAAAGTGCGAGAACTCGCTGACGAGATTATCAAAGGATACGAGAAGTTCCTCAAGATTTTCAAGCCCTGGGTGTTCACTTTGATGCATCCCTTCGTGCGCCAAGCAACTTACCAACGGTTCAAGTACTTCATCCGTCCGCTGGCGGAAACGTATGTCGGATGCCACCATGAGGGCCGCGATGTCCTTTTCTATGACGCCCCGGCAGTCATGGTTTTCCACTATTCACCCTATGCAGATCTTGCCGACGCCACCATAGCGTGCGTCTACGCCATGCTGGCTTCAGAGTCGCTCGGGCTGGGCAACACGATAATAGGTGGCGCCGCGCCAATACTTCAGCGCAACAAGGCACTGTGTCAGCGGTTGGGGATACCCGAAGGGAATACACCGGCCATTGCCCTGATCTTGGGCTATCCAGCAACCAAGTTCAGGAGGGCCATAAGACGCTCGTTTGCGGCTGTCAACACTATCTGTTGAATGCTCAAAGAGATCCAGAAATTCCAACAAAGGCGGTGAATGGATACCCAGTCGCTCCAGGGGACAGCGGGGAGCCGCTACCCCTGAGCTCGAATGTTATACTCACTATCAGCCAATAATCAATAGTCTATTCGCCTTGATTATGCCGTAGCTTCGTAGGTGAAATAATTGGCGGATACTTGATTTCAGATGGCCTATCAGATCGAATTTTAATTTTCTCAAATAAATCGCTTTCAGAGTTGAACGGATCTGCAAACCTGATCCATCCTCCCCGGAAAGCAATGGGCCTCACCATGATATAAGCATTCTGCCTCACTGCTTCCTGCACTGTCTTGATGTTCCACCCGCTGCCGGAGGCTCCTATGGCCAGCTTGTCATCCAGGCAAAACTCAACGTGAACCGCCCGTCCCTCTGCATCGAACCAGAAGGCCAGCATCTCAGGGCAAAGTAGAGGACTTCCCTCACTTTGAACAACCGCTATAACCCATTACCAGTCCAATCCCCCCTGGGGAGTATCCCCACAGACTTCAGAATCTCGATCATATTCCTGAACAATCGAAGCCCTGTATGGGATCATCCCCGTCCCATATACAGGACTTGCCCAGAAAGCTCCACGAAATCTTTGCCGCTTTACCACGCAGAGACATTTTTTTTCACTCACGACAATTTTTTGCCATTGAACCATTGACCTGAAATAAAAATGTATAAACATTTGGGATGATTTTTAGCAAAAAAGCGAATGGTGAAACTGGCACAATACTTGCATTTACCAAATAGTCTGCGAAATCTCATGAGGAGGTGCTCCAGTTGATTCAAACTCTTGTGTTAATTAAAAATTTTGCAAAAGAAAAAGCCGATACGGCTTTGGCCTATCTCAAGACAGAATTTCCCAAGACAGCAGTTATTCGTAGCCCAATTTCCAGAAACGAGACCCAAGAGTACTTTGTTTTCCATAACATTATTATTATTCATAAAATCCATATCCCGGACGATCTTGCAGGCAGAGAAAGTGATTTGGCCGGTGAACTGCAGCGCCGCTGTCTCGCTGAAGAGATGCGGAAAGCCAGTTCCTGCAACGCCACATACATTATCAGCGATAGCGGAATGCGGGTCGAAATAGTCAGTGGATTAACGCCAAACAAACAGTACAAACGGGCAAACCGTTCTTCTCACCTGATAAGATAAGAGTAGTGCAAAGGAATTGTTTCCGAAAAGGCAAACCCCGGGTGACCGGGGGACGCAAAGCCACGGGTCCTGAGGAAGCACTCAGGATAGCCGGGCTGCCGAAGAAACAGGAACCACCTCTAGGCCGCCGGTGGCCCTGTTTCCAGCCAAAAGAATGGGCCAAAGAGGTGGATTATGGGAAAAGATGGGCCAACCGGCAAAACAGCGTTCTTTGCAGTTCTGGTGTTGACTGGTTTCTTACTTTCGTGGATCGGCTCGGCTTGGGGAACCCCTGGCAATAGCTTCATGGATCCTGGTCAGCATGTGGCTGGCGAGTCGCTCATCCAGCCAAGGGGATTCTCCAATTCTTCACCGGCATCAGATATAACGGTTCCTACAGTGATTATTACTTCTCCCGTTGCGGAGGCACGGGTGAGCGGTATCATCGAGGTTACCGTAGCAGCAACGGACGATGTTAGTGTTTCAAAGGTGGAGATGTATATCGACGGCGCCATGTACGCCGATATTACCCAAACGCACTCCTTCGATTGGGACACAACGCGGCATGCCGATGGACCACGAGATCTGGTGGCTGTGGCCTATGACAGTTCGGGAAATCTGGGATTTTCAAATCATGTCACCGTTTACGTGAGCAACAGCGCGGACACAACTGAGTCCGCTGTGTCCATCATTTCGCCCGCAGATGGCTCTTATGCTGAGAGATCAGTCCGAATATCCGCTGCGGCATCGGATAATGTAGGTTTCAGCAGAATTGAGCACCGCATTGATGGTGTTTGCGGCAATCAAGTTTGCGACCCCGGGGAGAACGAGCATAACTGCCGAGAGGATTGTGAGAAAATAAGAAATATAGATTATTGGACTTATACAGATTTTCAGGTGCTTAGCGACGAAGAGATAAGAGCTTTTTGCGATATGACTCCCGCTGAACGAGAAGAATACGATAATGAGAAAATCGCCGAGGCCCAGGCTCTCTCTGATAGATTAGAGACTTATATTCGCAATTGGTATTACGGCAACGCATCGCCACAGATACCAATCAACATCTTGCCCTCGTCAATTGACAATGACAAAACAAGAAATTGGCGGCTCCTCCGACCCGAAGAAGTTGATCCAGCCCGCCAGTGGGGCGTTCGTCCTGCCCATGAGATTCCAACCGACTTTAACAGGTTGTATTTCTTATCCCCAGATAATCATGTAACCTATATGAAGCTTTTCTTTATTGCCCCATTTGACTCCCAGCTTCTTATTGAGGGTGATTTTGCCCATGCTCGTTTTATGGATTATCAGATTCTTGCGCCTTTTGACCCACAAAATCCAACCACAAGCGGCATGGGCGCACCAGAGGTGCCTATTGTGGATGTAGACATTGAACCTGATCCAGGCCATACCAACCCATTTAGGCCAGGTGCCGACCGCAATGCTGAAAACAGGCATTATCATTTAACTTTTGATCTCAAAGCTGGAAATGCTGTTGAACTTAATCCTGAAGCAATGATTGCCCCAGCTTATCGAGCGCCGGGCAACACTCGTGTGGGCGGCCCTTTTGCCTTTAGCGGACCCAACGGCAATGGTTCGATAATTGCCTCTGTGCTTTGGCTTCGTTATTATGCGCCAGATAAAGATAGGGGGCCATTGGGCGGCGTTGGTTATCCAAAAGCACTCTTGAGATTAGAGACAGGCGAAACATTTTGGATACAGCCCGATTTCAGCTTAGCAGAAAGAAGGCAAAACACAGCTGTTCCAGGTTATCGCACTTGGTCCGCAGAGCCTGAAGAATTGATTGGTCCTAATGTTGGTTGGGGCAAGATGTTTGGCTTTTGGCTGACATTTGCCGACGGGGTGGCTTACCCGTGGGTTAACCCTTGGGGAGTTTTTCCTAAAAGTTGGGCAGAAGAAGAAATTCAATCAAGAGACGCTTGCTATTTTGGTCGTGGGCCTAATATGGCACCGCCCGGGAATTATGAAACCAGTGCCAGCGGAATGAACTATAACACATATCTTTATCGGGTAGTTTGGCTCGGGGGAGGCAAAGTTTACGCTCTAACAGGTAAACTTCCCACAACTCCCAAAACGAGAGACGGTGAACCTATTGCCACCACTGGAGAAGCACGCTATTGGTCCATTTGCCACACCGGAAAGGGGGAGGGTGAAAAATACCCTGGACTCCTTTATGGCTGCTTAATGGATGATGAAATTGAAACCGATACAAACAATAAATATATTATTGTTTATTCAAGGGGTCATCAAAGGCCTTGGAATGCAACTGAGGAATGCGGAGTTACCTGGCAAAACTTTGGTCTGGAATCGAAGCAAGTCTTGAATATTCGCTGGATGAGTGTGATGCCCGATGATTATCTGCCGCAGCATGCGCCACATCAGAACAATATCCCTTGGGAGACTGGAGAATGGTCTTCTCCCAGCTGGGATATAAATATTATGGGTTATAATAATCAAAATGGATTTATGAAAGAGTATCAACCGTTGATGCATTACTTTTCTAAGGAGGAGTTCGAGACTTTGGGTTGCCCCGTTAGAGCGGAAGATATACCCGAATGGAATTAACTCTTCAACTCACAACAAAAAGAGACGTGCCTCCGCGGTTAGGATAGCTTAATCAAATCTGTGGATTTCGCCGCTCCTTTTTCATTGCATGTTTCTACCGCAAATCAATGAATTCTATTATGCACTGCTCCTCACTCTTTGTGAAAGGCTCGACCGCGACTTGATTCCACGGTGTCTGCCAAGTCAAGTTAAGTGGTCGATGGCCCCTGCAATCCGGTGTCAGAGAAAAGGCTCCTCTATCAGGGGCCTTTTAAATTTGAACATGCGGATCGAATATCGATCCTTCCTCACAATGCGCCACGGGCCTGATGGCCCATTTTTTTCTGGCCATTTGTTACACTCCTTTCTATACAGTTTAGTCTACACATTTTCACAAAAGAACAAACCGAAGTCAAGGCTGAAAGATACATGCATCTGTTGATAATTGCCTTCAAATTTAAAAGTAAGTTTAACCTGTTCTCTGATTTCTGCACAGAATTGACCCAGCAATTCCGCAACAGAGAAATTTTCCAAGCGTAAGCCTGCCTGAATTCCAGCCCTTATTGCTTTTGAGTCCATAAAAGCAAATTCGCAGTCAATTTAACTGTTGACTTTTTTCTTTTATCTGATATAATCTAATATATCAGATAATGAAAGGAGGAGACCATGCGCCATCGCAGCCACATTCCCGCCGGGGAGAGAGCGGTTCGTTCCCGCCTGGCTGAGCTCGTTCATGGCCAGAAGCTTTTGTGCGCCTCTCTGGTGAGCATGTCCCGAACCTGCGGGAAACAGGGGTGTAAGTGCACTCGGGGAGACCCCCATGTCTCCCTCTATCTTTCCACCAGAGTGGGACGAGTGCGGAAGATGATTTACATTCCTCCCTCATGGGAGCGCTCGGTGCGCTCGTGGGTGGAGGCGTATCGTGAGGCCCAAAGGCTCACGGAGCAGCTCTCCCAGTCATGCCTGGATGGCTTCTTGAAAGAAAAGCAGCGCGCCGGAGAAAGCAAAGGGGGGAGAGGGAGATGATGGCCCGATTCTGCCGCTACATAGAGAAGATCTTCTGCTTCAGCACACAGCTGCGCTCCCTGGGAGAGCCCCGGCTCAGGCCGCAGATTCCCGTGGCGGCCATCTGGATGAGCGTCTTTGTGCTCTTTGCCACCCGCCGGGGGAGCCTCCATGCGCTGGAGTCCGAGCTGCGGGTGCCGGGGAGGCTGGAGAGGCTGGTGGGGCCCCGAAAACCCAGCGCTGATACCATAGGGAGGGTCTTTGGCGCGCTTGAGCCCCAGGAGCTGCGCATGATGCTCTCGCGCATCACCCACCGCCTGAGACGCAACAAAGCCCTCCCCTCTGCTTGGCCGCTGCACTGCGTGGCGGTGGATGGACATGAATTTTTTTCCCAGCCGCCACAGGCACTGTCCTCAGTGCAGCCAGCGCACTATCACGGTGAAGGGCCAGAAACTGGTGGAGTACTATCATCGAGGCGTGGTCTGCCACTTCATCGGCTCTGCCCTGGCCGTTCCTTTGGATGAGGAGATGATCCGCCCCGGCGAGGGGGAGGTGGTGGCGGCCAGACGCTTGCTGGAGCGGGTAGTTCGCACCTACGGCAGGTTCTTTCAGGCAGTGGTGGTAGATGGGCTATACCTGGAGGCGCCCTTTATTAATTTCTGCCAGGAGCATGGAAAGCATGTCATCGCAGTTCTGAAGGGGCAGCATCGAGTGCTTTTGCAGGATGCCCAGGGGCTGTTCTCCCAGATGGCGCCTCAGGTATGGCAGGAACCCCGGCGCACTGTCATGCTGTGGGAGGAGGAGGGCTTTGAGTCCTGTGAGGGGATTTCCACTCCCCTGCGCGTGCTCTATGCCCAGGAGATAGAGAACAAACGCAGCGGAGTGGCCGGCAAGTGGATCCACACGCAAGAGACCCACCACTGGTTGTGGGCCACCACCATACCCGCCTCCCTCATGCACGCGCGCCAACTCTGGGAGGCTGCCCACCGGCGCTGGGACATCGAGAACGATCTGTTCAACACCCTGAGCACCCACTTCTCCCTGGATCACTGCTTCCGGCACCACCCCACCGCAATTCTGAATTTCATCCTCACCCTGTTCATCGCCTATGTCCTGCTGCAGAGCTTTTATCACCGCAATCTCAAACCCCAACGTAGGGCAGGCTTCACCCTCATCGGCGTTGCCTCTCAGCTCTATCTCGGCCTTGCTGAGTACGGCCTTTCTGCTCCATGGAGTCAATACCCAAGAGCGCCGCCCCTCTGAGTCCCCGCGGCCCGCATCTCAGTGAAGCTTTCAAAAAACCTCTGCCCGAGGTAGGGGGATGGTTTTTGCCCTCAGCCTCCCGTTCATGCTTCTGCGAAAAAAAATCAGCCGCGAAATTGCCTTCCTCCCCTCTCGTCAATACCCTTTCCCCGAAAACCCCTTTTTTTAATACTAAGTTGCTTTCAAAGTTACACTTATAATCCATTCAAAAGCTGTGAGATTATAAACTCGCTTGGCATCATTTTCTAGCGTGGCGAGTGCCTCGACCAAGAGGTTTTCC
>JAFDED010000055.1 GCA_019310535.1 Deltaproteobacteria bacterium | reverse complement strand
CGACAAGGGCCATCTCTCCCGGATCATCAGCGGAAGAACATCGCCGGGCGTTCTCCAGGCCTGGAGGATAGCCGCGGCCTTTGGACTGGACATCGAGGAGGTGTTCAGATTCGGCCCACAGGAGGTGTGCAATGGAAAAATCGCAATTGCAAAGGATTATTCCCGATGAGATGGTGAATGCGCTGCGGGATTTGGTCCGAAACGTCTATCGCGACCACCCCGGATATTCATGGCTGGGCGATGATATCCTGGAGGAAGTGGAGGAATTGGTCAGCGATGAACTCGATATGTGCAGAAACGTGTATCCTTCATCATTCTGAGAGCGCGCTCCTCCGGTGCCGGGTGGTGACCCTCGAATAATATTCATCCACAATCAATACATGCAGGACAGAATATAAACCGCAAGCGGGTTGCTTCATCATTGCAAAAATGAGCACTGTCTTGACGATTTGCAATGATACCTGCTGATGTTGCGTGGAAAATGTCTTGGGTGCGCGTTATGGGCTGTGTGGAAATGCCGTTGCATTGATCGGGTGCAACGGGCAAAGCCGCGGGCCTGCCCGTGCCTTTGGTTGCCTGGGGTTATATTTGCATTATTCTCCCCTCGCCACCGCTTGCGGGGGAGAGGGCCGGGGTGAGGGGGCTCCAACGTACGGGCGCGTCGCGATGCGCCCCTCACAAAATCCCCCCTGTCCCCCCTTTATGAAAGGGGGGGACCGTTTGGGCATGATTCGGGTCATAAAGGGGGGGGACCGTTAGGCATGGTTCGGGAAAAGCAACCCGCATTGTGCCCCTGAGACAATGAAATAGCGCCCAACCCCTTATGAACGCGGGCGGGGGTTGTGATCATAAGATCGGGTCAGCCCTGAAACAATAAAACAGTGCCTCCCCCCTTTGAAAAAGGGGGGTTGGGGGGGATTTCAAGGACCTTTTCCACCCACAGGGTCTAACAAATTGTAATTCGGGTTTCGGATTTACGTACGATACCACTCATCGGTTGACGGGCTCCCCCGGTTTGCAGCGAAAAGCATATAAAAAAACAACTCTATCCCGTGGGCTGCACCAGCGGGGCATGAAAATCCCCCCTGTCCCCCCTTTATGAAAGGGGGGGGACCGTTAGGCATGGTTCGGGTCATAAGGGGGGGACCGTTATGGCAGGATTCGGGAAAAGCAATCAGTATTGTGGCCCCGGAATAGCACATTATCGTCCCCTCGCCACCGCTTGCGGGGGAGAGGGCCGGGGTGAGGGGGTTCCAACGTACGGGCGCGTCGCGATGCGCCCCTATCAAACCATCCGCCCTCCCTTTTCCCCCTCGAAATGGGGAAAGGGAGGCGTTGAAGCAGAGTAATGTCTTGAACAAGGGTGCGGGAATCCCGGAAAGATCGATTCAACCGGCGGTTCATTCTCTCAAGAAAAAAGGCTTGATACAGATTCGGCAAGCTTCCCTCCGCGGCGCCAGGACGATCAGCATCGTATGGCCTCCTCCCCTCGGGAAAGCATGCAAAAAATCGCGTAATCCATATGCATTTTCTGTCAAAAAAAAATACACAAATTTGCACAATACAAAAGAAACAAATACAAAAAAAACAAAACAACACAAACAACCGTGTGATTGTGTTTTATCTTATGACATGGAAAAAGAAAAAGAGATGTTGAATATCACCATGAACAACATCATAACCGAGAGATATTTCAAAAGAGGTGCCGGGATGAAAAGAATATGCACACTGGCCGCCCTGGCGGCGGCATGTATCATCTGGGATGTGTCCTTTGCCTCCCTGATGCCGCTGCAGGGGGAAGGTGAGCTCGAACGGCTGCAGGAGATGATGCTGCGCAAGCAAAGCATGGCACAACAACAGGAGTGATCGATCATGCCAAACGCCTTGTATTTCGGCGACAACCTGGAGGTTCTCCGAAAGCACATTCCCGATGAATCCGTTGATCTCGTTTATTTAGACCAGCTTTCAATTCTCAAAGCGATTACACGTAGGGATGAGGTTTATCCCTGCCCGAAAGAATGAGTAATACCACCGAGAACGTAGGTGGCAATGCTTTACTCATTAGTTGCTGAAATCCTCACAGAGCATTACTTCCTGAACTATGTGATTGACAGGTTCTGCCGAAAGATATAAATTTCATTTCGTAATCCTTAAGAAACTGGAAGTCGACCGGCTTCTGACTCAATTTTGAGCTTGACATCGTTCATGTTATTTGTTACAATGTAACAAAGTATCGATTAAAAATAGGAGGCGAACGATGAGCAGAGTGATTCGCATTTCCGAATCAATATTTCAGCGGCTTCAGAAATTGGCCATCCCCTTGGAAGACACCCCAGCCAGTGTGATTGAAAAACTTCTTGACTTCTATGATTCCAGGGACAAACAAGCGGGACCGACCCAGGTAAGGGATCCACTCCTGACACGCCCCTCTAAGCAGAGAGGTATCACTATCAAAGTTGACGGACAAAGTCTCACTGCGGTGTCGGTGGCAGATCTTTATAGGCAGGTGTTGAGGTTTCTTGCGGACGAGGGGTATCTGAATAAGCTCAAAGTACATTTACCAATCGCAACAAGTGCTAAACGTTACTTGGTTGCGGCCGAGCCCTTCCATCCTAATGGAAAAAAGTTTGTGCACCCAGTCGAATATCAAGGGTTCCACATGGAAGCACACAAAGATTACAGGATTGGAATAAAGCATTTGCGTAAGATGCTTGATCTTTGTGGATTATCCCTAAGTATCTCGGTTATGAATTCTTCTATGCCACATGATAGGAATGATATGGCATGAGCTGACGTTTGAATAAAGGAAATAGACGAAGAATCATTTAGAAGATTGTTTTAACCTTTGGATCTCTGGTTATTGGATGTAATATCCAATTAATGGGGAGTAATGAATGAGAGCATCCACTGAAATTGAGATAATTCATTATTAGGGAATAAGGAGGCCACTATGAAGACTGCGCAAATATCTTTTCTTATTTTAGCGTTAGGTTTGATCTTGGCCTCAACTCAGCTTGGATGCGGAGGTGGAGGGGGAAACGGGGATGATAGCTCCGGAGTCGTGGACGGAGGGACAAATGGAGGAACAACTCCATCAGCTGACCTCACGATCATAACTGATGCAAGACTTTATGCAGAATCCGACCTCGCCACCAATCAATTTACCATATATTGGACTGATACCCTTATCGAGGAAATAGGCTATCGCGTGGAGATGACCTCTGGTGGAATATCCTCACCCTCTCGATTAACCTGGACGGAAGCTGCATTCTTACCACCAACTTCGGGAACAGGTTTTCAATATTCCTGGACTACTGATATCGTGGGTGATAAATTTTACCGGGTTATTGCTGTATCTCCTGCTGAGAATTTTTTATTAGCAACACAACATGGAGCTACGTCAGTCAGGATGAACTCCAGCCTCTCCGCCGAAGTTGTTGTCAGTGGCACAGACCCACGAAGCGGTGTTCTCACAATTCAGGTGGACGCAACAGGCTTTATACCACTTTCAGTAGATTATTTTTTAGATTTAATGTTTATCGGTTCGGGAGGTGCGGATGCGAATAAAACTTTAGAATGGGATTCTGAGGGGACACAAGATGGATCGCATCTAATGCTTGCAAGAGTTGAGTATGAAGATAGTTCTTATCTTATAGCCAGGACAAGTTTCGTCTTGGATAATATTCCAGAAATACAACTTTCCATAAAACTATGCGCCCATGTACCCCTTTACATTTCTTATGCACATGGCTTTACAAGCCAAAGGTTTTGCGGAGATCCGTGGCCAGCCACTTGGTCACCACCCTCTTATGGAGCTTATGCGCCCCCAAATGCAGCGGAGTATTTTCGGGGTGGACGTGTTGGCGGTGCTTTGATGGATGTAAATCTATATGGTTCGCCTGGTCCGCCCACGGCTGGAAGTGTTTCGGTAGAATCTGTTGAACTTTTTATTGATGGGGTTTCATACGGCGCCATCGATGATGTGCCCCCTCTATCTCATCGAACAACAAATAATCTCGGCACATGGGAGTGGGATGTGCTATCGGAAACGCATGGCAACCATGAACTAAGGGCCGTGGCCCTCTTGAGTGATGGAAGAGTTGAAGAGATCACACGAACGGTATTTGTAGACAATTTTCCGAATCTGGAACTACAGGAACCTCTTCCTGGGGCCATTGTCGGAAACACGTTGGTTTTTAGCGGATCTTTTTCTGATGATGCCCCAGGGACAGAAATAGTGATCAAAATTGGCGATCTGGAAATATTCCGCACAAGTTACTCTCCCTTTTATACAACTTTTGAAATGACAGGCTTGCCATACGGGGCTTATGAAGCAGAGCTTTCCATTACGGACTCGGGTGGACATTTTTTTAAAAGAAAACCGATAATTTATTTCCAGGAAAGGCCAGAAGATTTTACACGGGTTACTACCATCCAAATATCAGGGTTATGTTGGGAGTGTGGATTGCTATACGATATCGAAAATGGAGAGGCAATTTTCTCCTTGGCAAGTAACGTAATACAATCTTTCGGTTCATCGGGACAGAGGTATGTGGGCGATTTAATTTTTCATGATGAAGTTGGAAGGGAAATCATTATTACACCGATAACTATAGATGGGCCCTCATTCAGCTATAAAGGATTTGACCTTTCTCATGGGCGCATAGCGATGGAGGGCGGTGGATATGATTATGGTGATGTGTTTTATTGGGATGGAGCGTCAATCATTAATATTTCAGAAACTATTGAACCGCTTAACCTTCAATGTGAAAATAAACCTAAGCTTAAATGGCCGTGGATCATGTGGTATGCTGGGACAGGAACATTTATGTGTCAGGAGCACCAATACTATGTACTGAGTAATTTAGAAACAGGTGAAAGACATCAAATCGCACCCCTAGATACTGCACGTATCACCGAAAGCTTTGATTTTGATTTCGAAGGATCTGAGTTAACAGCGGTTTTTTGTGCAGGAGAAAATGTCTATTTGTTTTCATCAACCAATGAAATTGTTAGGCAGATAGGTGAAGGTTCCGGTTGCTCGCAATGCCAGGTGGAGGGCGGAACTGTTATCTGGCACGCCGGTAATGAATTAAAGGAATTAAAATTGGTGGAAGCGACTCCTTTTGCCACCCCGGTTACATTGAGTACCAATGTTTCTTATAATAGCGGCAAATTAAGAGATGGATTGGTGGCGTGGACAGAGGGGCGTGGAGCATCCGGTTATGGGCAAACCACGGACCTTTTTGTCTATGATGGTGTAACAACCATTCAAATAGGAACCAATTTAAGACATTGGGGGGAACACGGTAGTTCTCACCCCATGTTTGAGGTTGGTGGAGGGACTGTTATATGGCAGAATGTGGATGGCAATATTTATTTATTCAATAGAGAAAGATGTACTAATACTTTGATTTTCTCAATTCCTGATAATCCATATCGACTTCAATCATTAAGGATTGATAATAATTATGCATACTTACTATTATTAGGCGAAGAAATTGATACATCTGTCGAAAAAAGCCTATATAAAATGATGTTCCCGTGAATTAGGGTCGCCGCTTATCGACAGACCGTTATGCTAATAAACATGGATTTATGCATCTCTCCTCAAAAGAAAGGGCTAGTGTTCGTGATAGCTGGAACTGTGGCTCTCGCCTTCTCGGTGCGCATTCAGAGTCAACACAAGGGCGAAGCCGCAAAGATAGTCGAGAAGGCAAAAAAAGAAAAGCCGGGCCTCTTTGCGCCGAAAGAAACATATATTGTTCGCCCTTTGTTTTGGGGTGGTTTGGCACTAATCGCCATCGGGACGATTTTACAATGGTGAGGTTCTCTATCCGTCTAGTTAATAGATTTCAGCCATATGTATGATTTTAATAATCAGCTAATAATCAATAGGAATTCATGACAAAATTGGGACTCCTCTTAGAATTCATTGGTTTTGCCATGCTCTTTTGGCAATCATATGCCAGATCTAAGCGTAAATTAGAAGATGGAGGAGGGTCCGCTACTGATCCAGCTTCAGAACAAATACAAATCGAAAAAGCTCTAAACTGGCTTCCTAGTAAATTATTGAGGGAGACTTTAGCGAAATTTTGGGAAACATTTGCATTTGGTTTGATTGCATTAGGTGTTCTTTTACAACTTGTTTGGGCCGGTGCCTTTGTTTCGGTTATACTCACTTTCAACCAATAATCCTTACTCGGCTTGACTAAACTGCAGCTTTGTAAGTGAAACAATTGGCCGAGACTTGATTTGACAGCGTCTGCCAGATCAAGTTTTAGTTTTCACAACTTAAAACATAACTAAACCATATTTCCGACTCATTTTATGTATCTATTCCGTGACCAAAACCAACCCAAAATCGAACCATGTAAAACGTAATTTGTACGGTATCAAGCACTTAATTGTCCCATCCGTAAACAGGAAGTAAGGGGTATTTCCCCGGCGGCCCCCCTGGAAAAGAGGATGGCGTCTCCACCGGACGCCGGGCCGTGGGGCGACATCCACCTGATACGCGCGGGCTTCTTCGGACTGCGCATCGATCCCCGCACGGATCAGCCGGTGGTGGAGCTGCTCAACGATGAGGGCGACCTGTTCAACGGGCTGAAGGTATTACCCCCGGCGCGGGGGCCTGGATGCGAGCATGAGAGGGATGGGAATCAATGTCATTACCCCGAAAATCATGAACACCGTCCGGTAATCACCGGTGATATCGTAGAATCCGCCGGCTATCACCGGGCCAAGCACTGTGCCCGCTGTCCAGATCCCGTAGAGGACCCCCTGGATGGTGCCGAAGGCGACTGTGCCGAAGTATTCGGCCTGGATGGCGGCCCGCAACGGGGTCATCCCGCCATATCCCACGCTGAAGAACAGAATGAAAGGAACGACATGCCACAGTGCGTGAATGTTGACGAAGAACAATATACCAATGCACTGACTTGCCATGGCAATGCTCATAATGCGTCGTTTGTTGAACCGGTCGGCCATCCAGCCGAAACCCAGCCTCCCCAGGCCGCTGACGAGAACGGTCCCCGTGACCACCAGGGCGGCCGATTCCGCCGGAATCCCGGCTTGCAACAGAAACGGCATCTCATGGACGAACAGGGCCGCGGTGGACATCATCGGTATGATAAGCGCAAGCGAGTAAAGCCAGAAACTCTTCGTCCTTACCGCCTCACGGAAGGTGTATTCCCTTTCATTCATCACGGGCCTGCAAGCCCCTGTTGCAGTGGATTGGGACGGGGCGTTTTTTTCCGGAGTTTCTCCGTCGGGCAGCAGCCCATACTGTTCAGGCCGCCTCCGGATCACCATGGTCAGCGGCACGCCGATGATCCACATTCCAATACCCGCCGCCGCGGCGGCCGTTCGCCATCCCCATGTGGTGATAATCCAGGTCAAGACCGGAACCACCAATCCACTGAGGCTGATCCCGACAAAAAAAATCCCCAGCACAGTCCCGCGCTTCTTGACGAACCAGTTGGCAGCGGAGTAGGTCCCCACTGAGACGAACCCGAGGCTGTTGCCGAGTGCGATGAAAAGGAACACGGCATAGAAGCTTTCAAGAGAGTTGATGCGGCTCAACAGAATGAATCCCAGTCCCACCGTGGTAACGGCGGCCATCATCATTTTTCTCGGTCCCAGCCGGTCGATCAAAAATCCCACCAGGGGAGCCGCCAGTCCACCCTCCAGTCGATACAGTCCGAAGGCCAGCGATGTGGCTGCCCGGGACCAGCCGAACTCCCGAATCAATGGATTGAAAAAAGCGGTGAAGCCGTAAAAAAGAATTCCGGCGTTGTAACTTGTAATCGCTGAGCAGGCCAGTACAATCCACCATCCATAATAAACAGGCGCCACGTTTCCTTTCCTCCCTCTTCATCAGCCAGAAATATACACTTTCCCATTTTTCAGGATATAAATCAAGTTCGGTTTTGCCGGGGGTTACCCCGACAACTGCGACGGAAAAAGGGTGAGCAGCCCGGGGGGCAACATCGGCGGCCGGATAGGCCCTGTCATGGCCGCATCTCTCCTGCTCTCACTACTGGGGTGGGATGGGAGAGGCATGAACGAAATACCTGTGGTGTAATTGATTCGACCTTCCTCCCGGTGCAGTGGATGCTATTCATGACGCCGGCAGATCACAATCCGGCGGATGGTTTCGGCGTTCATGACCACTGCTATGAGCAGGAGGGTTACAAAGGGCTGGTTGACGAGGGCCCCCAGGAAGACGAGGAACACCCGCACATCGCGCCCCAAGCGCAGACCGCGGCCGACTTCGAACCGGTCGCGCATGAGGGCGTCGTATTTGTCAGCCGTGTAGCTCAACATGAACGAGCCGATTATCGCCAGGAAACCCACGAACAGCGCCGGCGTGTAGCCGCCCCCGGCAGAGGCGTGCCAGGTCAGTCCGAATAATAAGAAGGCGTCGGCATAGCGGTCCAGGACAGCGTCGAACCAGCGTCCGAATGAGCTTTCCTGGAACTTGAGTCGTGCCACTTCCCCATCGCAGCCGTCTATTATGGAGGCGAACTGGGCCAGCACCCCCCCGGCGGCCAGGGCCGGGTAGCCGCCGAGCATAAACAGCCCGGAGGCCAGCACGAAGAACAGGAAAGAAACCAGTGATATCTGGTTCGGGCTGACAGCGACCCGGGTCAGGTATCTGGAGATCCGGACCGATAGGGGGCGGTTGAGGTGCCTGGAGACCGGCCCGTCGTTTGGTTTGTCCTTCAACTGATCCAGGAGTTGGTTTTCCGCCTTATCCATCGCAGCGGGATCATCTATATCTATCCAGAACCTTCCGTCGGTGTCCACGGCGATGAAATTGCCTTCGTCCGCAAGACATTTCTCCCCGCCGGAAAGCGAACTGTCGCCGTATTTCGATATGCTTTGGGCGATACTCTGGAAGATCGCCGGCGAACAGAGAAAGATGCCGGTGTCAAAGCCGTTGAACTCCTTCAGGTCTTTGCTGATGTTTACGACCTTCCCGCCTTTGATCTCCACTTTGGTTACGTCGTCTATGTCCGCAAAACGGTTGTCCAGGTTCCGATCGACTGCCAGGATGATTTCCCCCGCGTGAAGAGGCTGCTGTAATAATTTGCGCAATATCTCGACATCAAATAGATGGTCTGTCATCAACAGGACGAACTTCTCGTTGAATTGCCCCCGGGCTTTGAGCACCGACAGTCCATTGCCCTCTTCCCACGCTTCGTTGACCACATGTGTAATATTGATGCGGCAATCGCGGGCCAGGTCGTCCAGGAAACAACGCACTTTTTCCCCGTTGTAGCCGGTGACAACGCAAAAATCGTCAATTCCGGCCTTGAGCGCGGAACGGATTACCCTCTCGATGAGGGGGACGCCCAGGATGGGGACAAGGGGCTTGGAATCACCTCTCTGCCGCAGCCTGCTGCCCTTCCCGGCGGCGATAATAAGACATTTCATCCGGATTCTCCACGTGAATTACGCTCATCAACAAAGATCGCTGCCAAGTGAAAAACTGCATCATCGGTGCATCAATGACCCGGCGCAATCGCCGGGTCCAACAAGATCGATATTTATTTCTGCCTCCGCTCTGTTACATGTCACTCTGCACAGCCCTGCCTGTCACCGCGGGATAGAGCTTGCCTTCACCATTATAAATATCATACCGCAGCCGGTTTTTGGATACAAGCCCACCCTTCGGGATAACGCACCTCTTGACTTTAATACTGCGGTTCGCATATTATCTCTCCTTGCTTGGAAAATGTCTCATGACGGTGACAGGGGCTGTGTTCGCAGTACCTTTGAATTACTGTCCCCGCGCCCCCGCTTGCCGGGGAGAGGGGCAGGGGTGAGGGGGTTCCAACGTAAAGGGCGCGTCGCGATGCGCCCCTCACAAAATCCCCCCTGTCCCCCCTTTATGAAAGGGGGGGACCGTTATGGCATGGTTCGGAGAAAGCAGCTCGTGTTGTGCCCCTGAGACAATAAAATAGTGCCCACCCTTATGAACGCGGGCGGGGTTGTGATCATAAGAGAGGATCAGCCCTGAAACAATAAAATAGTGCCTCCCCCCTTTATGAAAGGGGGGGACCGTTATGGCAGGATTCGGGAAAAGCAACCCGCATTGTGCCCCTGAAACCTCGTATTGTGCCCCTGAGACAATGAAATAGCGCCCAACCCCTTATGAATGCGGGCGGGGTTGTGATCATAAGAGAGGATCAGCCCTGAAACAATAAAACAGTGCCTCCCCCCTTTGAAAAAGGGGGGTTGGGGGGGATTTCAAGGACCTTTTCCACCCCCAGGGTCTAACAAATTGTAATTCGGTTTTCGGATTTACGTACTATACCACTCATCGGTTGACGGGCTCCCCCGGTTCGCAGCGGAAGGCATATAAAAAACAACTCTATTTCGTGGGCTGCAGCAGCGGGGCATGAAAATCCCCCCTGTCCCCCCTTTTCCAAAGGGGGGGACCGGTAAGGCATGGTTCGGAAAAAGCAGCTCGTGTTGTGCTGCTGAGATGCAAAGATACTCATGGTGAAACCACCTTTGGGGTGGAGGATTTTAGAGGTGCGGGAAGGCCCCGGTCGATCCGCCGGGGACAAACCGACGCCGACAGTTTGAGGCTTTTTGCGGCGAAAGGGCTATAGAGACTGATGACGGCCGCGCCTGAACCGGAACAGGATGCGGCTGTACGATGAGGAAAAGACCTCGTTATAATTCCTGGTCAGAGGGATCTCCTTTCGGACAGGGGTCGGCATTCGTGAAACTCGTGTGCCGTGGGCGTTTGTGTCGAAAGAAGATCGCAACCGAAAACTTCCTGTAACAGGAGAATGCAGCATGGGAGGAGGAAAGAAATGAAGGTATTTCAACTGGTAATCGCAGTCGGGCTGGTGCTGGGACTCAGTTTGGGCCTTCCCTGTAAAGGGGAAGCTGCTCAGGCCATTACATTGAAAATGTCCGCCACGCAACCGCTGACCCACCCGAACTATCTGGCGCAGGAGTACCTCGAGTCTCTTTTGAACAAAAGAGCTCCCGGACGGTTCAAGATCACGCGTTATGGCGGAATGACGCTGGGGTCGGATTTAGAAGTGGCAAGACAGGTAAGGATGGGCCTGCTGCAATTCGCCACCAACACCACGACGAACTTATCCAATATTTCCGCGCCTTTTGCCATCTGCGATCTGCCCTTCATGTTTCGGAATGCGAAAGAGGCCCAGGCGGTCCTGAGCGGGCCTTTTGGTAAGAATCTTCTGGATACATTGCCTTCCAAAGGGGTTCGCGGGCTTGCCTACATCCCGGCTGCATTCCGGCAGATATTCAACAGCAAACGCCCCATTAATACCATGCAGGACATAAAAGGCCTGAAGCTGCGGACCGCCCGTTCAAAGATCGATATGGCAGCCGCCGAGGTCATCGGGGCAGCGCCTACTCCTCTGGCTTTTGCCGAAGTTTACAGCGGCATCCAGCAGGGTGTTATTGAGGGTGTTCTGATTCCTGCTTTACTGGGCTACGGAATGCGTTTTCACGAGGTGGCTCCCCATCTCGCCAAGATAGACCTGCAATGTTTCACCCTGGTGTGGTTTGTCAATAACGAATGGTTTGAGAATCTTCCCGATGATCTGAAGAAAATCTTTTTAGATTCCGTGCAGGATGCGCGGGAATGGCAGATTCAAAACACCCTGGAACAAGATAAAGTGGTGGAGAAGAAGCTCATATCCGAGGGTACGAAAATCACGGTCGTCTCTGACGAGGCCAAGAGGCCGATGATCCAGGCCGCTGAGAAAGTGTGGAAGCGTTTCAAGGTACAGATTCCCGAAAAGTATTTTACTGAAATTGAAAAGGCCAAGGCGGCTGCACGGGCTCGCTGATCCCTGGACAAGGCCCCCGGCCCTTTTCCGGGAGGGTCGGGGTGCGTGCGGGTTATTGCGGCTTTATATAAATTCCACACACGGGACGGGAACAGGCGCCGGCAAAGCTGACAGGGGCCGGGAGTTTTGATCCCGTACCTTGGTAAAGGGGTTTCCGCTGGTGAACAATGTGATCAGGATTACAACAAGATTATGTGAAATCGCGGTGGTTGTGCTGGTACTCCTGATAACCGTGGACGTCTTGATCGGCGTTTTTTTTCGCTATGTCATCGGTAACGCACTTTCCTGGAGCGAGGAGCTGGCCCGGTATTTAATGATCTGGATGGGCTTTATCGCGGCAAGCCTCCTCTTAAAGGAAGAAAAGCACATCGGGATGACAATATTCCGTGATACTTTTTCCCCGTTTTTCCGAAACCTTGCCATCCTGGCCGGCGATTTCGCCATTATCATCTTTCTCCTCGTGTGGTGCTGGGCGTCATGGAAGACGATGCAGGTGATCAAGAATGACCTTTCTTCCGGTCTGAACATCCGCTTGATGTGGCCCCTTCTCGCCATGCCCGTGTGCTCGGGGCTTATGATTTTCCAGCAGCTTGCGTTGATTCCCGCCCACATCAAGATGTTAGGAACTTCCAAAAACGTAAGCAAGAAGGACGAAAAGGAGGATTAATTCATGGCTTCGCTGGGGATCACATTTTTCGTCCTTTTGATGATAGGAGTTCCGGTGGCGTTCACCCTCGGGTGGTCGGCCTTCGTCTTCGCCTGGTTCCGCGGTGGTGTTACCCTTATGGCCATTCCCCTTCAAATGTTTTCCGGGGTGGACAAGTTCGTTTTCATGGCGATTCCCCTTTTCATGTTAGCGGGGGAGCTCATGGTCCACACGGGGATTCTCGAGCGGTTGTTGAAATTCAACAGTCTGCTTTTCGGAAAATTCCGGGGGAGCTTGGCACAGGTGACCATCCTGGCCAGCATGATTTTTGCAGGCATCAGCGGCTCGGCGGTGGCCGACGCATCGGCCCTCGGCGCTATCCTGATCCCGGCCATGAGGCGCAACTACAATAATGAGTTCGGCGCCGGGATTGTTGCAGGAGCCTCGACAATAGGCCCGATCATTCCCCCCAGCATTCCGATGATCATTTATGCGATGTCGGTGGAAAATGTTTCCATCGGCGGACTCTTTCTTTCGGGCGTGATACCCGGGGTACTGATCGGATTGGGCATGATGGTCATTGCATACGTCCAGGCTGTGCGGAATCGATTTCCTCCGTCCGATGAGGAGTTTTCCGCAAAAGCACTCCTTTCCGCTTTTATAAATGTCCTTCCCGCGCTCTTCATGCCCGTGATTATTCTGGGTGGAATATTGGGCGGTATTTTCACGGCCACCGAAGCGGCTGCCATCGCTGTTCTTTACGCCCTGCTCATCGGTGTGTTCGTGACAAAATCATTGCAGTTGAGTGATTTATGGAAGGCCCTGCTCAATTCCGGGAAAATTTCCTCCATGGTTTTTCTGGTTATAGCAACGGCCAGTGTGGTGGGCTGGATGCTGACAGAAGCCCAGTTGCCTCAAATAGTTTCCGCGAAATTAAAAGCAGTCTCTTCAAGCCCCTTGATCTTTCTTGTGTTATTAAATGTATTTCTTCTTATCGTCGGATGCGTTCTAGAACCGGCATCCGCCATGGTGATGCTGATGCCGATCATATCACCTATCGCAACCTCTTTCGGTATCCATTCCCTGCACCTTGGAATTATTGTCGTTCTGAACCTGACCATCGGGCTCATCACCCCGCCGGTGGGCACCTGCCTCTTTGTGGCATGCGGGATCGCCAAGCTCCCGATGGAAAAAGTGGTTCGTTCCATGTGGCCGCACTTGGTATGGCAGATTTGTGTTCTTTTACTTGTCACCTATATTCCAAAAGTGGCGCTTGTCATCCCCTTCTGGTTTGGTATCGGATAACGCTGATATGTCAGGCCGGGGCGCGGCGGTGGTTCAGCAAGGGCCGCACGAGAGATTGACGCGTCCGGCATGGATGGAGGACAGGGGCGTCGCCAGCGGATTTAGGTCTCCATCTCTTTCCATCTTTTTCACCTTTGTTTACTGGTTTTTTAGAAACCTGTAGCCTATTACTGCTCCGCTTTTTCCCGTTAAAAATATTGGGCGACTCCTGACATGCCTTGCCATTGACCGCGTGCGGCGCGTCTGGTATAGAGCTTCATAGAACATACTCGGAGGGATGGACCATGAGAAATGTGCTTGGCAGGGAGGGGCGTGGAGAGGCCGCTCCCGGTGTTTTTGTGCTGGGCAACAGGTGGATGCCCGCGTACCTGATAGCGGCGGAGCGGCCCTTGATGATCGATGCCTGCCTCTCGGTGCTGGGCCCGCTGTACCTTGAGGATCTTGCCGGGTTCCTGGAAGACCCCCATCGCCTGCAATGGCTGTTTTTTACCCATGTCCACTTTGACCACTGCGGGGCCGGCCCCTATCTGAAGCGGAAGCTCCCCGGCCTGCAACTGGCGGCCAGTGAGAAATCAGCGCAGATACTGGCACGGCCCAACGCAGTGGAACTCATACGGAGCCTGAACGAGGATATGATCCGCGGCTCCGTACCGAAAACATGGGCGGAAGACGTGCGCTTCGACGGGATGTCGCTGGATTGGACGCTGAAGGACGGAGAAGAGATTGATCTGGGCGGAGGATGGGTGCTCAGGGCCGTCTCCACTCCCGGTCATACTCGGGATATGTTGAGCTATTATTTCCCCGGGCAAAAGATCCTTTTCGCATCCGAGGCCGCCGGGCTAAAGGACAATTACGGCGACATAAGCCCTACTTTCCTGTCGGATTATGAAGATTACATCGCCTCGCTGGAGAAGCTCTTGCGGGTGGAGGCCGATCGGATCTTTTTCGCCCACGGGCCCCCTGTTTCCGGGGAAGATGCGCACCGGTACATCCGGAAATCCCTGGCGGCCGCTCGTCTTTTTCGGCAGCGCATCGAGCGCTATCTGGACGAGGCCCACGGCGAAGAAAAGGCTGTGGTGGATCGCATCGCCGGCGAGGATTATGATGGACGACACGCCGCCCTCCAGGCGCGCCGCCCATACACTATCAATCTTCAGGCCAAGGTACATGCGGTTGCCCGGCTTGCGGCAAAAAAAACATCTGCTGCACGCGGCGGTTGAATTGCGGCGCCTTCGCCACTACGTGCGCATTTTAACTGCCGGGCGGAAAAAATCGGATGCTCTTGTTTTGCCGTTTTTCAGCGGGCCGGCCATTACAGGTAAGTTTCCCTGATCGTCTTGATGGCGCAGTATCGACCGCACATGGTGCAAACATCGTTCTCCTGGGGCCGGCGCTCATTCCGGATGCTGCGGGCGTGCTCAGGGTCAAGCGCGGCGGCGAACTGCCCCTCCCAGTCCAGTGCGGCCCGCTTGCGGGACATCTCCATATCCCGCTCCAGGGCGCCGGGCACTCCCTTGGCGATGTCCGCGGCGTGGGCGGCGATCTTCGCGGCGATGACACCCTCGCGGACTTCCTGGACCGTGGGGAGGCCGAGGTGCTCGGAAGGGGTCACGTAGCATAAGTAGTCCGCGCCGGCCCAAGCGGCGATGGCGCCGCCGATGGCGGAGGTGATATGGTCATAACCGGGGGCGATGTCGGTAACCAGAGGCCCGAGGACATAAAAGGGGGCCTGGTGGCATAGTTGCTTCTGGATCTGGATATTGGTCCAGATCTGGTTGAGGGGCACATGCCCGGGCCCCTCGATCATAACCTGCACGCCGGCCTTCCAGGCGCGCTGGGTCAGTTCTCCAAGCTGGATCAACTCCTGGATCTGCCCGCGGTCCGTGGCATCCGCCACGGCGCCGGGCCGCAGCCCGTCCCCGAGGCTCAATGTGACATCCCGTGAGCGGGCGATCTCCAGGAGCCGGTCGAAGTGCTCGAAGAGCGGATTCTCCTTCCCCTGGTGCTTCATCCAGGCGGCGGTAAAGGACCCGCCCCGGCTGACCATGCCCATGATCCTCGGATGCTCCTGCAGCCGCTGCAGGGAGTCCCGGGTAATGCCGCAGTGCACGGTGATGAAGTCAACGCCGTCTTCAACGTGTCGTTGGATCCCCTCGAAAATATCTTCGGTGCTCATCTCCACCAGCGGTTTGCCCTTTTTGTCCGCGGCCTCCACTGCGGCCTGGTAGATGGGGACCGTCCCCACGGGCACGGGGCATCGGGCGAGGATATCTCTCCGGATACCATCGATGTCGCCGCCGGTGCTGAGATCCATGATGGTGTCCGCCCCCGCGGCCAGGGCAACCTCCATTTTTTCCCACTCTTCTTTCGGGTCGCAGTGGTCCTGGGATGTGCCGATATTGGCGTTGGTCTTGGTGGAGAGGCCCAGGCCGATCCCCAGGGGCCGTGCATGCTGCCTCTGTGTATTGCGGGTGATGACGATCCGGCCGGAGGCGACTCCCTCCCGGATGGTCTCCGGTGAGACGCTTTCCAGGCGGGCACATTCCTCCATCTCCTCAGTGATAATGCCCCGGCGGGCATTTTCCAATCGGGTCATCCTCGTTACTCCTTACTGGTTGTCGACCTTCTCGATGGACAATCGGATCAAAAAATTATGTGCTTTCAATAGTATAGCGAAAAAATCATGGAAGAGCAATGGGAAGAGTTCGGCAGGAGTTTTCCTGTTTTTCCCTGAATCAAGCGTAACACCTTTCGCCGATGCCAAGCCCCCCCTTACCGTCTCCCCCCTTGTGGAGGCTGTCGAAAATCGCAGGAATTTAACCATATTGATCGGGCAACTCGTTGATTTTACAAGGGCCGAATTCATGTAAACCTCATTTATCGACACCCTCTGTGGGGGGAGGGAAAATTTCAGCCGCCAACACACGAATGCAGAGTGGGCTGCGCCCACCTCATTTCTCAGGTCTATGAATGTTATGTGTAGTGAGCCACCCTTTTGACTAGAGCCCCAGCTTGCCGCTGATGGTCCCCATGGCCTCCAGGCTGAGGGCCGCAAACTCGTCGAGGGGAACGCCGATTTCCTCGCACAGGCGGATGTGGTCCCTGTTGATAGCACGGGCGAACTCTTTTTGCTTCATCCTTTTGGTGATGCTTTTTGGTTTTACGCCGGCTATCTTCTTGTCAGGGTATACCAGCGTTGTGGCGACCACCATGCCGGTGATGGTCTCGGCCGCGGTCAGGGCGACGGCCAGCGGCCCTTCCCGTGGGATTCCCAGGGCTTCGGCGTTGTGGGCCTTGATGGCCTCTATGATCTCATCGCTCACGCCTTTCTCACGCAGCATCTCCGCGGCCGCCAGCGCGTGGCGCTCGGGCGCGTCGCGGGTTTCCGGAAAGTCGATGTCGTGCAGCAGTCCCGCCATCCCCCATACCTCAGGATCATGGCCCAATCGTTGGGCCAATGCCCGCATAATGGCCTCGGTGGCCAGGCTGTGTTTGCGCAGGTTGTCTTCCACTAATCGGGACTCCATCAGCTTCAGCGCTTCTTCCCGGGTAATACCGGCGGATTCACTTGCATTTCCCACTTGGTTCCTCCTTGCTTGATAACGAAATAAAATTAAAAATTAGCATTTATCATTTTTAAATTTAGTATGATAATTTTGAATTGACAAATTTATAAGGCACACCGAGCGCCGCGGATGGGTCAACGTCTAACACGGCGAATATCTCCCTCTCCACTTCACGGGTCTCAGCCTCCATCTGCTGCAAATATGCCAGGGCTTTGGGATTGGTCCCGTAGCGGGCCCTCAGATCGGCATACCGTCGGTCAAGGCCGACGATTCGGTCGTGCATAACGCGCTTGTCCGCGTAGTTAACCACCGCGTCTTCTGTAATCCGCCTGGAGGTGCGCCATCCGTGCAGCCGAACGTGGCTGCCCACCACCTGAGCGACCCGGTGGTAACCCATTTCCTCCAGCAGGCGCCGCCCGGTCTCCGCGTGTCTCTCACCGGTGGAGAGACACCTCGTTTTTGTAATGTCGTGCAGGAGGGCGGCCGCCTCCACCAGGCTCAGGTCCAGCTCATGTCCGGCCTCGACAAGCTTGGCCGCGATAAAGACCGCCACATCGCGCACACGGATGCTGTGCCTCATTATATTCGCCCGCATATTATGCCGCTTCATGATCTCTATGCACTGTCCGGCGGATGGAATGATGTCTTTTTCTTTTACTCCTCGCATCGGATCGCCACAATGATGTAATATCAACCTGTCAATGATAATGAGCGGCGCAGGTTATGCTCAGCTCTTCAGGAACAGAATTTGCGCAGTGCGTTGATGACAACACCGTCCGGTCAAGAATAATGAATTCACTTGTAAGCCACCACGATAGCCCGCCCAAATGCATCTTTAGGTTGAGGCGGCGGTATAATACGCTCTTCGACAACTTCAGCGGTTTTAAAACCGCTTGATCTGAGCATCGCACAAATACATTCCGTGTTAGGCGTCCACCAGTTGAGCGCGCCTTCATATACCGGATCATAGGAGAATTCATCCAGCATCGCGCGGTCCGTCATGTGCGGGCTGTATGCCTGTTCAATAAATTCCATCACCGGCGCTCCTTTTTTCCCGGCTTCACGATTCTTTATGTCAATTTCAGAATTTCTAATAGCTGAGTCAATAATCATTCTCCCTTTAGTGATGGAGGATAGCCTGTCCAGTACCATCACAGGGTTTTTGAGATGATATAAAACCCCGAGAAAAAGGGTTACATCGAAAGACCCCAGAGAACGATCAATATCATATACTGTCATATGCTTGAACGAGATGTCTCCCATGCCCAGCAAGTCGTTGACAAGAGTTGCATGTTTAAAGGCCAGCGAATCCGCCTCTATACCCACCACAAGGCTTGCACCAAGCCGGCGGCACTCGAAAGCAAAAAACCCGTCGTTGCATCCAACGTCAAGAACCGTCTTCCCCTGCAAATCGGGAAGGAGAGGTTTGATTTTCTGCCAGAGCGAAGCGGGATAATCGACAGGCTCCCCCCATTTGGACTCGGTCTTGGTGGGAACTCCGTGCACGTACATCAAATGCGCCCATGGTTTGAGATCATCAAACAACGTTCTCAGGTGGTCCCGATCGGTTCTTGTCTTGTTCATACCTGTAAACTCCTTTTTTTCACCTTCCTGGAAGACACGGTCTCCTTCGGCGCCGAACAATCAATGTCTCCCATCAGGGCAGTTGCCCCAGCCCTGTCTGGAGCAAATCCGCAAGGGTTTCGTTCATGAAACGCTCCAGCTTGGTGTTGTCGAAGGTTAATTCAGTCCTTTCGAGACGGATTTTCACCGGCCTGGTGACCACCTGCCTGTTGTTGACATCGCCGATGATAAACATCACGTCTGCGTCGAGGATCATGTTCGTGCGTGCGAACTTTTTTTCGGCTTTGCAGAAGAGGCGAAGGATCTTTCCCGAAACTACTGTATCGACTCCCGCTCCCACACGGGGAAGGGTTTCAGGCTTATAATCCCACCCGGAGACAGAGCGCACGGTGTGGGCCTTTTCCCTCAGGAATTTCTCGGTAGCCCCGGTGAAAGCCTCCGCGATGGAATGGGGCCTTGATACGTAACTTTGCACGCCCTTGCCGATGATACGATGACCGAGGGTGTCGCCTTCCGAGTTGAGGTTTTCAAATGCCTGCAGGCCGACGACTCGGGGAGCGGCCGTTGGTGCGGTCGCCTTGATCAGCTCACCCATGTATCTGAGGTGAACGGGAAACGGGCCCCCAACCCCGGCACATCCCGGCAGCCACAGGGCGGTCCCGCTCAACAGCAGGAAAAGAACCGCTCGCCTTGTAAGTCTCATGATCAGTCCCCCTATGGCGCGTCTTATTTGCTCACGCGGAATATGGGCGCCATGCCCTATCGGGTGCTTTTTGTTTTTCATTTAATTGTATCGCATCCTTCTTGCTTGTCAACGAAAAACAGTGGATTACCGTCTCCCGGCAGGCTTCTGCTTGATCCATGCTCCTATCATAAAGATACTATTCAACAGCGTCACTTTGGCGGCGGTATGTGCGAAGTTTGGGCCGGCCATTCCTCACCACAAACTCAACGGCCCCCAATTGATCGGTGCGCAATATTCGGGCATCGGCCTGGCGATATCGGTTCACCACTTTCAGAGACGGCAGCCGGCGGCCATCCGAACTGAAAACGGCATATTGCGGGCCGACGGCAGCCACGAACTCCGGTGACGATGAAGTGGCGCCCCCGTGATGGGGAACCTTGAGCACGTTCGCCCGGAGCTCCCGCGGGTGGACCAGCAGGGCCTGTTCCCCCTCCTGCTCTACATCCGCGGCCAGCAGGAAGCGAAAACCCTGGTATTCCAGCGATAGAACCATGGAATTATCGTTGATCCGCCTGTGATCCACAGGCGATAATTCCGCGAACGCCTGCCACGGAGGATTGAGGACGCGGATATGTACCCCGTTCATGGTTACCACAGGGGTTTCCCGGCTCACCTCTTTAACTTTGACTCCCCGGCCCCGGGCGGCCCGGATCAGTTTTTCCATCAAGGGAACCAGGGTTCCTCCCTCGGGCACCCAGAGTTCCCGCGGGCGAAAGGCCTCAAGAATGAAAAAGAGGCCGTTCACATGGTCAGGGTGTCCATGGGTGGCCGCGACCCATTCCAGTCGTCGGATTCCTTTTTGCCAGAGAGCGGGTGCCACCACGAATCGGCCAATGTCGTAGCTTCGATCGTAAAACCCGCCGCCGTCGACCAGCGCGGCGGAGCCACCGGGCAACTCTATCATTGTGGCGTCGCCTTTCCCCACGTTGAGGAAGGTGACCCGGAGTTCCGAACTCCATCGGGCGGCCAGAGCGCTGACGCCATTACCCAAACCCAGCGCAGCGACAAGAATCAAAACGGCCCAGCGGGCGCTCCGTTTTTTCCAGTGTACCCCTGCAGCCAGGGCAGTGTACCAGAGTATCATTTCCCATATGGCGGGTGTCGTGGCCCAGAAAAACGACCCGGGCGCGGATGCAAAGACCTCTGCAGCCCGGTTCAGGATATGGGTTCCAAATCCCGCCGCTGTGAGCCCCGCATGGGCTGCCAAAGGCCAGCCGAAGCCCACAAGTATCCCCACAAGGGCCATTGGGAGAATAAAAAACATTACCAGCGGTATCAACAGCAAGTTGGCCGCGGGAGCGATAAGGCTTATCCGGTGGAAATGCCACGCCAACAGCGGGGCGATTCCCAGCCATGCGGCAACCGAGGCCGCGGCCGCGTAAAAGAGTCCCTCCTTGAACCGACGCCATCCACTATGCGGCCCCGGCGGCTCGAGGGGACTGTCCTTGCGGAACATTTCCATCAATTTCGGTCCAAGATAGATGATGGCCAGCACGGCGGTGAAGGACAACTGGAAAGATACTTCAAAAAGCGAGCCGGGTTGCAGCATGAGGATAGCAAGGGCGGCGAGCGCCAGGGTGCTGTACATATCTTTTTCCCGTCGAAGGATTATAGAGAGCAAGTAAGCGATAACCATTACAGCGGCTCTTTGTGTCGGCACGCGCGCACCCGCCAGGAGCGTGTAAATGAGAACCGGGAAGATGGTGACGCCGGCCGCGGCCGCGCGTACGTCCAACCGCAGGATCACCCACTCGAAGCGCAAGAGCAAAAACAGTGCCGCCCTGTAAGCCATCCAGGCCAGCCCGGAGAGGTGAAGCCCCGAGATTGCCAGAAGATGTGCGGCCCCGGCGCGGGCATAGGTGTCCCGAAGCTGCGTGGGGATCGTCCCGGATTCGCCGATCACCAGCGCGCGGAGCACTGAATAATCAGCCCCTTTGACGCTTCTCTCCAGCATTTTCCTGACCGAATCCCGAATCCGCTCAATGGCCAGTCGCCATGTCGGTCCGTGGCCTGAAGCGGTCACTACCAACCGGGATGTGTCGGGCAGGAAGCCGGTGCAGTGAATCCCCTGTGCAGAGAGGGAGCGGATATACTCGAATCCGCCGGGATTCCCGTAGTCAACAGGCGCCTTGAGCCGGACCCACGCGCGCACCCTATCGCCGAAACGGGGCAGGCTCCCCCGCGGGTCCTTAATCCTCAGGCGCACTTTACCAAGGCAGGGCACAAGGCGATCTTCCGTCCCGATTTGCTCCGCCTCGATGATCAGAGAGACCCCTGTGGGCGTTACATGGGGAGGGGAAACAAGGCGTCCCTCCAGCACCTGCCGTTCACCGGTCATATAACCCGTCACATGTTCTGGTGAAAGAACGGGATGAAAGGTTCGCACTCCCGCCATAACCCCCAGCACAACCAGGGCAGCCAGAACAGCCAGGGTGGCGGACCGCCCCAACCCCCGTATGGAGAGTAATGCCGCCACACCGGAGAGTCCTATGGAAATCACTGCAAGATCCGCCCGGGAGGCCGGCCATAGCTGGCCCGCCCAAATCCCCAGCATAAAACAGACCACTATGGGAACCAGCGGGCGTGCGACAGGTGAAGAAAAATATGGTGAATTTGGATTATCGCAATCGCCCCGCAAGCCGCAGGTCTTTGGGGAAATTGTTTTGTTCCGTGTCCAATTCATCGGGCTGTATTATACCACAACCCTATCCCCCCGCGGTTCAATTTTCAAATTCTGTCGGCTTTCCCCGGGGACCTCTTGGTAGAAAGTGAGCTCCCCTTTGGTCGCGGCCTGGATTCACACATTGTCCCTCCCGCCATGAACGAGCGGGGTGACGGCGCTGAAATCATCTTGCTAAATATTAATTTTTTTGTTACCTTTTCACCAGTTTACTAAAAATTTCCGCGACGGATTGTCTCGGAAATTATGGACATTTTATACCAAAAAGCGGGTAATGAACTCAGAATAGGCTCAAAACCCGATATGCGAGGCGGGATGTCCCGACTAAAGTTATGGGTAATGCGGTATCATTATCTATTTTCTGATGCAAAATCCTGATTGATGCCGGGAATCATGCGCTTGTTGCGCAACGAGTTTCATGAATGGAGAGGCTGGGCGAATTTTTAAAGGAAGCCAGGGAAGCTCGGGGCCTCAGCATTGAGGACATTTCCCGTATTACGCGGATCAATTTGTCAATGCTACGGGCTCTGGAGGATAGTGATTTGGAAATGCTTCCCGCCCACGTGATTGCCCGCGGATTTATCCGGAGTTACTGTAAAGTTGTCGGGATTAGCGATTACAAGGCGCTGGAGCTCTATGATGGGGAGGTTGAGCCCCCCGATGCCGAGATGGTTGACCGATTGCGAATCAGGGATTCCGACCGATCCATGAAATGGGTATTTATCGGCGTCATTTTGGTCGTGATCATTCTTGGGATTGTCCTGTTTGTTTATTCCGGCTGGAACCGGGATGCAGGCGGAAAACGGTCCTCCAGCCTTTCTGTCTCGCGCAAAAAAACAGTTTCCGATACTCAGCCTTCAGGGCCTGTCGTGGTTGAACCCGGAGAATTTTCTGGGGACACTTCGCCCGAATGGGTGCAAACTCCTGTGCTTGTACCACCACAGGAGAACGAGTTTGAAACTCAGGGAGAAGGAAGCCCTCCGTCCGAGCTTCATTTGCCGGACATATCCGAATTCAAAGAGGAGAAGGTCAAAAAGGGAAATAAGCCCGAGCACGTGCTGGTTCTTGAAGCCAAAGAGATCACATGGGTGCAGAGAGAGATCGATGACGGGCCCCCGCGGGACGTGACGCTTCATCCCGGGGACAAGATCGTCATGCGGGCACGTAATCGCATCAGCCTTTACATCGGGAATGCCGGCGGCGTGAATTTGACGTTCAACGGCAAGCCGATCAACAACTTGGGCCCATCCGGCAATGTGGTCTATATCACACTTCCGGCTGAAAACGGGAAACCGAGGAATTAATGTCCCTACATGAAGAGCACCTCCACAAACTGAACCAGTGGATCGAGGAGGGGAGAGAGTTTGACATCATTGAACTTTTTTCCGCCCTCCATCCCGCGGATATCGCCGACCTTATCGAGTCTCTGAGCGAGGAGGATCAAAACAGGCTGTTCACCTTGCTTGCGATGGAAAAGGCTTCGGATGTCATTATGGAGCTCAGTGACGCCTCTCGCGAGCAAATTCTGGGGCGCATTTCGGACGAGAGGCTGGCCCGAATAGTCGGCGATCTGGATTCGGACGAAGCCGCAGATATCCTCGCTGATCTGCCCGATGAGACGGTCCAGGAAGTCCTGAAAGCCATCCCCAAGGAGGATTCCGACGACGTACGCAAGCTCCTCGCCTACGACGAGGAGAGCGCGGGCGGGCTTATGCAGACCGAGATAGCCCGGATTTTCGATCATGACACCGTGTCCGAGGCCATCGAACGCATCCGGCGGTTGAGCCCTGACGTCAAGCAGATCCATTACGCATATGTCACCAACAGGAAGGGAATCCTGGTGGGCGTGGTGCCGCTGTGGAAATTGATCCAGTCCCAGGCCCACCAACCTATTGCCCTGATCATGGAGAAGGAACCCATAGCCGTGAAAGCCCATGTGGACCAGGAGGAGGTGGCCCAGATCTTCCAGAAGTACAATCTCCTTGCTCTTCCCGTGGTGGACGAAAACGGCCTTCTTTTGGGGCGCATCACCATCGACGATGTGATGGACGTGGTTGTGGATGAGGCTTCAGAGGATTTTCTCCGCATGGCAGGCACTTCGGAGAACGAACTTGTTTACTCCAGCCGCATTTTCCGCATAGCACGCTATCGCCTGCCCTGGCTGGTCATCAACCTTTTCGGCGGCCTGCTGACCGGGTATCTGATGTGGCTGTTCAAATGGACGCTGAAGGAGACACTTGTTCTGGTCACCTTCATTCCAGTAATTACCGGAATGGGCGGGAATGCCGGCACTCAATCCTCCAGCATCATGGTCAGGGGTTTGGCGACGGAACAAGTTCGGTTGCAACGAATAAGGTTCAATATTTTAAAAGAATTTCGGGTGGGCATTATCATGGGGCTCGCCTGCGGAGGGGTGGTGGGTTGCGTGGCGTACTTCTGGCACGGGAGCCCGATGATCGGCGTGGTTGTCGCCATCGCGATGACCACGGCCATCACGGTGGCCTGCACTATGGGAACCCTGGTCCCCGCCATATTTTACAGGCTGAAGATAGACCCTGCAGTCTCTTCCGGACCCTTTGTGACCACGGCAAACGATATCACGGGCATCATTATTTACCTGGGCATAGCAACCCTGGCCATGAAGTTTTTGCACTGAGTCCGGTACCAGACCTTTGTTTTTTATATAAATGCCACTCTACAGCACAGAAGCCGTGGTTATCCGCACCAGGGACTACCGCGAATCGGACCGGATCGTCACGTTTTTCACGCGTGATTTCGGAAAAATATCAGGCATTGCCCGGAGTGCGCGCAGGAGCACGAAACGATTCTCCGGGAGTCTTGATCTTTTCTGCCACGTCATGGTCCAATTTTTTGAAAAGCGGAGCCAGAACCTGGTGAGAGTCGAGGGATGTGATCTCCTGGCCCATTTTCACCACATTCGGCAGGATGTCCGCAAGATGGCACACATGAGCTATCTGGTGGAGCTCATCCTGTTGATGGCCCCCGAGCGGGAAAAGCAGGCAGAGTTGTTCGATTTGTTGCTGCAAGTCCAGGGCGTCTTCAACACCGGCCCTTACTCCTCTCAGAAGGCCCTTTTTTTCGAAATGCGGTTTCTGGCCCTTCTCGGGTACGCACCTCATCTGAATAATTGCCTTTCGTGCGGCGCCGGCATCGAGAGCGGCCGCTCATTCGGTTTTCACCCGGAGCGAGGCGGCCTGCTTTGCTCCCGTTGCGCCATTGATCGGAACGAGCTTGTGGGCGTCAGCCTTGGGACCCTCAAGTTATTGGAGGCCCACCGTCTATTGGGCGGGGAAAAAGCCGGGCGTCTGGTCTTTTCACCGCTGGCATTGAATGAACTGCAGCGCTTGCTGCGGGCGCTGGTGATCCATAAGCTTGGGCGAAAGCCTCGCTCCATGGGCTTTATGGAGCAGTTCATGGGAACGGATCGCTAAAAACAGGATGGGATGTGAACACCACAAACGGCCCTGTGATTTGTAATAGCACTGAAAAATATCGATGGGCGCAGCGCACCCTGCTTATGCTGGAAGAGGTGGAGTTTGTCGATTTTTGAAGATCCGAGGGCGCACGTGGCAATGCGGAACTATCATTACCGCCACTATGAGGGGCGCGATCCATCCTGGTACATCAAAAAGATCGCTCATGTATTCCAGGGATACAGGCGTGTGCTTGATGTGGGTTGCGGGCCCGGGCTTTGCATGAGAGCACTGCTGGAAGTGGGTGTGGAGGAGGTCATAGGACTGGAGCGCGATCCCCGTTTCCTTGAAACGGCCCGAAATGCCGGACTTAAAGTCATATCTCACGACCTGAACGTGCCGTTCCCTTTCCTCGAGAGCGAATCTTTCGATGGGGTGGTCTCTTATCAGACGTTCGATTTCCTCGTGGACACTGCGAAAGTCGTTTGCCTTCGGGAATGCTGGCGCGTACTGAAGCCAGGGGGAAAGATCGCCGTCTATTCCCAGAACAAGCTCAATCGCAAAGCTCAAAAAGATCCCTGCAGGATAGGAGCCATCACCACCAAAGAGCTTAAAAGATTGCTGGTACAAGTAGGTTTTCATGCTGTCTCGCCGGCGGATAACAAAGTCCTGGCGGACGCACATTCGCCGGCGATCACGCAATGGACCCCGGAGATCCCGGAGGAGCGGCTCCTTACTGCAAATGCCACCGCATTCAAACCGCCCTTCAACCCGCGCTCATTTCCTGAGAAGGATCCCCGGAATTTTCTGACCTTGAGGCCTCTTCGGGCTGAAGCGGCGTGGAAGACTCGAATTCCGGTGCAAAATGAGCTTCAGATCAGTGCGTTATTGCAAGGCCGGACCCGCACTCAAAAGCGCGGTGGGATGAAGTTGAACTTCGGCCTCGATACCGGTGCCGTTGAGTTGCAGATCGGCGCCGGGGGGAGGGTGATATGGAATCGGACAGAAGAGATCCAACCCGGAGACGGAAGCGATGAACCGGCGGGCATTTGCATGCGCCTGCAGAAATCGGGCGAAGACTATTCTGAGGCGGCGGTATGGGTCTGGAGCGGGGATCGGCAGGCGCTGTTTAGAAAATATGCCTTCGGCGCTCCTGTAAACGCGGTAACGGTCTCCCTGTGGGCTGAACCTGAATCGGAGGTGTTTCCAGTCGATCACATATCTGTCCTCACGTTTACCGATGAAGAACGAAAGGAAGTGTTCGATGCCCAGGTCCTGGCCCGTACCAGCGGCCGTGAGGCTCAGGGTGGAAAGAAACTCACCGAACGGGATATGACCGAACTGTTCCACCGGAGCCGGGTGGAGCGGGCGCTCATCCTGCCGGGCGGGTTGCATGACGGTCTGAATTGGATGCTCGCCATTCAGAGCAAGCATCCGGACCGGGCGTTTCCATTGATTCGGCTGCCCGCGACTCAGGGTGCCGGGGAGGAAGTTCTGAATCGAGGACTCTTTCGGCTGGAAACCCTCTGGCGCGGGGAGCAGATGATCGGGCTGGCCGTTGATTTGCACGAAGGACGGCCCCATCCGGCTGTCTTACGCTGGGCGGGAAAGCGGCGCGTTATCACCGCCTGGAATACCTGTAGCGAGGAAGATCTCCAATGGCTGGAAGGGGCCGTACTGAAGCCCTACCGATCTCCGGTCGTTCTTTCCAGCTTCGATGGTAGGGCGGCGGACCAACGATGGTGCCGACGGGCCGTTGAGTGGATGGAGAAATATACTCAGCTTTATGTAACTACTCTTTTTATTTCCTGCGGCTCCATGCTGTTGGAGGCCGCAAGGCGCGCGCCGGAGCGGATCGTGTTCGGCTCAAATTTTCCGAACTCAGACCCCATGAAGGCCATTTCGGACATCGAGGCGCTGGCGGTTGACCCAGGAGTGAAACAAAAAATATTGTTCGATAACCTTGAGCAACTGGTACGAAACGTCCGCTTTTTCCGCCAGGACGAACTTCGTGCGAACTGTCGGTGAATGAAATATATATTTTTGGCAAAATAACAGGATGAACGAGATTTCAGAATCTTTATTGTCCCGTTATCCTTTCAACAATACAAGACGGAGGTTCAAGGAAAATGAAAACCGCTGGATTTTCAGCATTGATGGGGATACTGTGTGTCTTTATTCTTCTGTCGCACTGTGAACGTTCATTTGCGGCAGAAGGGGATGTTGCCGTCTTGACCGAAGCCCAGGTGAAGAAGTTCCTCAATATCTTTCCTTCCTATGCGGCGTGGATCAAAAAAAAGTCCAAGGTATTGGATCAGCTTGAGGATAAGAGCGACGCGCTTCAGATCGTTAATGCGGCACGCTTTGCAAAGGATCACCAGAAATTTTTCCAAAAACAAGGATGGGCTTTTGAGGAATTCTTCAATACGGCACAACAGGTACTTCACGCTTATGCCGCTCTGGAGACCAGGGAACACTTGCAAGAAGGGCGGAGGGACATGGAAATGCAACGTAATGAAGCCCTGGCCAAAATTCAACAGAATCCTCATCTGACCCCCGAGCAGAAACAAATGATGCTCCAGCAAATGGGACAGATGGAAGAGTACATGAAGATGGCCGGAGCAATATACAAAAATGTCCCGCAGGAAAATCTGGCGCTGGTCAAGAAGTACCGGGAGGCGATCGCAGAGGTGTTGAGAACTGTGGATTGAGGATGAGAGGGTCTTTTCAAAATCTTTCTTGCCAAACAAACAGGGATATGGTAGAAGAATATTTCAATATTTCGATATTTGTAAGGAATATTTTATATTAAAAACCTCTTCCTCTTTTCATGCTTCGTTGTGATGCAGAGGTCAGGGCTGTCCTTATGATTATAGCGTGGAAGGGGGATGGCGTGGATATTTTTTAACCCTTAATGACTCTGTTGTGAAAACTTGCGCCAATTAGATGTCCAATCAATACGCACGCCTCTGGATCGGCGGTCGGGTTTCTCAATTATAGGGAATTACCGCCGGGGAGAACGGGGCGGAGGAAAAACCCATTCAAGGAGGTAATTATATGCAAAGCGTTACCATGAAGCAGCTTCTGGAATCTGGTGTCCATTTTGGACATCAGACCCGCCGTTGGAACCCCAAGATGAAATCATACATCTTTGGGGCACGCAATGGAATCCATATCATAGATTTGCAGCAGACGGTGAAATTGTTCAGGAAAGCGTACCAATTTTTATGCGAAACGGTAGCCGATGGAGAAAGTGTCCTTTTCGTGGGAACCAAAAAGCAGGCCCAAAACGCCGTTCAGCAAGAAGCCATGCGGTGCGGGATGTTTTACGTCAACAACCGATGGCTTGGTGGCATGCTTACCAATTTTCATACCATCAAAAAAAGTATAATCCGGATGAAGGAACTGGAAGCCATGCTTCGCAAAGAGGAGACATCCCAGTCATACACCAAGAAAGAGATACTGGGCTTCCAGCGGGAACTCGGAAAATTGGAAAAATCACTGATCGGCATCAAGGATATGGATAGATTGCCAGGGGCTGTCTATTTAATCGACCCTCGCAAGGAACGCATTGCGCTTAATGAGGCCAAAAAATTACGAATCCCCATTGTGGCCATTGTGGACAGCAACTGCGATCCAGATGGTATCGATTATCCCATTCCTGGAAATGATGATGCCATCAGGGCCATCAGCCTGTTCACTGCGCGGGTGGCGGATGCCTGCGTGGAAGGCCTTGAGTTGCGTCAGGAGAGATTGCGCAGCGAGGTGGAAGAGGGGAAGCCCGTGGAGGAACCGCGCATAATCTCCGCCCAGGAAGGGGCTAGAATCTTCGTCAGCCCGGAGCCCAGGCAGCCGGACTCCCCATCATCAGAAGATACATAGCCATCGATAGAAGATAATCACGATCGAGAGTGACATCAGCAAACGTCCGGCCTTTTGCAGCTTGGACGGGGTGGTAAAAAAGAGCACCGCGTCTGCATTCATCGTCGGATTCTTGGGAGGAAACAATCTGTGGAAATATC
>JAFDED010000054.1 GCA_019310535.1 Deltaproteobacteria bacterium | reverse complement strand
AGATCGGCGGCGAGGCGTCGAAAATGGCTATTTTCGTCCGTAAAGGAGCCACTCCCAGAGGGCACGATCACCGGGGCAGATGGGGGGAAATGCTGGACACCTGCGTCTCGGCAACGGGCACCATCCAGGCCAGCTCTTATCTCATATCGCCTACCCAGTTCGGATTGCCGCCTATCAGTAATTCTTACTCCCCGTGGGAAGTGGCCGGGGCCAACGCGAAGATCGACGGCTGGTTCGTGTTCCTGGATTGCACCGGGATCTGTCGGTTCACGGCGATTAATCCTCAATTGACCGTGGACTGCGTTAATGCAGTGACCGGGAGGGAACTCACCGTGCCTGATGCACTTATCATCGGGCGCCGTGCTATCAATCAACTACGGGTGTTCAACTTCCGCCACGGGCTGGATCCCTCCCTTGAGGCTCCCTCTGTCCGGTATGGCTCCACCCCCACCGACGGCCCCGCTGAGGGGAAAGCCATCGAGCCTCATTTCAAGTTTATGAAGGGTTTTTACTTCGAGCTGGTAGGCTGGGATCCGGAAACGGGCAAACCATTGCCTCAGACCCTCGAGAAACTGGGGCTGGAAAAGCTCATTCCAGACCTGCCCGACTGATGACACAAGATTTTTGGGCGAGGCCTATATTCCCTCCCGAAGTGGAATGCTTTCAATATTTGTCCTGTACCTTTTTAATTCAGTGCTTATGCCTCTTGATGGGGGTGAATATCAATGGACAATGGATTAACCCATCCGTGTGAGGGGCACCTATTTAAGGAATTTCCCATGCCACAGGTGATGTTGAAAATTTATTCCTGGCTGAGCCAAGGAGTGGAGGCCAATTCGGCCAGCTTCGACGAAATCCCCATCTCGGTGCCCGAGGGAGAGTCAGTGCTGGAGATGGCCCGTCGCCTTGCAGCGGACGACGGGGTATTCCGCAGGGCTATTTTCGACGACAAGAACCAGAAAATTCGCGCGCATATCGCCGTTATCCTCAACGGCCGCTTTGTCAACCCGTATGAGCGTTCCGAGGCCACGCTCAAGGATGGCGATGAGGTGACTTTTTTGCCTATCCTCCATGGCGGCTGATACACAATGGGGTCAGGTGAGGATGAATCGCGCCTCAAAGTATCCGGAGGATGTGTTGGGATGAATAAAATCGGATTCATTGGGCTGGGTAAGATGGGCGCCCCAATGGCGCGACGCCTGGTGGAGGCAAAACATGAGGTGGTGGGGTTTGATTTGCACCGGGAGACCCTGAGCCTTCTATCCGGGCATGGCATAGTCCCTGCCCGGAGTGCTGCGGATGTTGCATCGCAGTGCGACCCGGTCATGCTGTCGCTTCCCAGTTCCCGGAATGTAGAGGCCGCGATTATGGGCTCTGACGGCGTTTTGGCGTCCGGAAAGGCCGGGATGATGGTCATCGACATGAGTTCCTCCTCCCCGGTGAGCACACGCGATCTTGCTGTCCAAATGAAAGAGAGGGGAGCGGAGTTTGTGGATGCGCCGGTGAGCGGACGTCCCGCGGGCGCGGCTGCCGGTACTCTCACCATCATGGTGGGCGGCACGGCTGAGCAGTATCAAAAGGCCCTGCCCGTGCTGAGCGTCCTGGGGAAAAAGGTTATCCACGTGGGAGGTGTGGGAGCAGCCCATACCTTGAAGGCCATCAACAATTTTCTCTCGGCCACCAACCTTGTGGCCGCTGCCGAGGCTTTCACGGCGGCCGTCAAGGCCGGGCTGGATCCCGCAGCGGCACTGGACGTGATCAATCAAAGCTCGGGACACAACGAGGCCACCCGCATCAAGTTCCCGCAGTATGTCCTCAACGGCCGTTTCGATTCGGGCTTCACGGTGGGCCTGATGAACAAAGATGTTGGCCTGTTCCTGGAACTGATCCGGGATCTGGGCCTGCCGTCGCTGCTGGCAGGTGTGGTGGGACAGGTGTATACGCTCGCCGCATTGCTTCATGGGCCGGAATCCGATAACACTGAAATCGTCCGCCTCTGGGAGAGATGGGCTGATGTAGAGATCAGAACGCCCGAGAGGTAAAGGTTGCTGATTACGATAGAATCTATAGGTGTTGTAGATTGTACAGAAGGAGATAAATTATCCGCGCACTTATGGCATCACCCGTTTAGCAGACGCATGGGCAACCGGGTTCTGGAAGCGATTTATCATGAAGCGATGGCATTGGAATTAACTGTGGGATTCACGCCGTACCGGCGCTAGATAAAGTCAGCGCAGTGGGTGGATAAAACGGGAACATCCCATGGTCGCAAAGAAGATTGACATCCCGAGGGACGCAATCGCCGCTTTCTGCCGGAAGTGGAAGATCACCGAGTTTCCCCTTTTCGGTTCAGCCCTGCGGGAGGACTTTCGGCCCGACAGCGATGTGGATGTTCTGGTGAGCTTCGCCGAGGATGCGCATTGTAGCCTTTACGACTGGGTGGACATGATCGAGGAACTGAAGGCCATCTTCGGGCGCAAGGTAGACCTGTTCTCAAAGAGCGGGCTGCGTAACCCCTTCCGTCGGCACGAAATTCTCACGACCCGGAAGGTAGTTTATGCCTCCTGAAAAGAATGACACCTTGCATCTCTGGGACATGCTCGACGCCGCCCCGGCGGTAAAAGACTTTGTTTCCAACAGATCATACCAGGTATTCTTAGCGACCGGATGCTGCGCGATGCAGTTGAAAGGCATTTAGAAATCATAGGCGAGGCAGCGGGGAAAGTTTCCAAGGAGTTCAGGGGTGCTCATTCTGGAATCCCGTGGCAAAAGATTATTGCACAACGCAACGTTCTTATCCATGAATATGGTGAGATCGAACATGACCTGATATGGAGAGTCGCGGCTTTCCACATACCGGAGCTGATCGCATTGTTGGAGCCGCTGATTCCGCCTCTGCCGACGGATACTGACGACTGATGCGGTTCAAACTCCACAGTGTGGACAAATTGACAGCCACACTGGAGGAGTTGAAAAAACCGGGGAGCAAGAACACCTGAAATAGCTGCAAGGAGAAGCCATGGCACAGGGGTCTGCAAAAAAGGACAGCCCGGGGAAAGGCACCTCCCTCCGGGATGCCAGAACCAGCTACGGAGAAGAGGTACAGGTCTTTTATGGGCCCGATGATCTGAAAGCATTCGATTACCACCGCGATCTGGGAAACCCCGGGGAATATCCATATACCCGCGGCATCTATCCCGACATGTACCGGGGGAAGCTGTGGACCATCCGGCAATACGCGGGGCAAGCTTCATCGGAAGAGACCAACAGTCGATTCAAATTTCTCCTGCAAAGCGGACAGACTGGCTTGAGCATCGCTTTTGACCTCCCCACACAGCTTGGACTGGACTCCGATGACCCTCTGGCCGAGGATGATGTGGGCAAACTGGGCGTGGCGGTGGACACCCTGGCGGACATGGAGCGGATATTCGAGGGCATCCCACTGGACAGGGTGAGCACGTCATTCACCATCAACTCCACGGCTTCCATAATCCTGGCGATGTACATCATTGTTGGTGAGAAGCAGGGCGTGCCGCCGGAAAAGCTCCGCGGCACCTTACAGAACGATATCCTGAAGGAGTACATCGCTCGCGGCACGTGGGTTTTTTCTCCAGGCCCCTCCCTCCGCCTCATTGGCGATACCATTGAGTACTGTTGCCGGAACATCCCCAGGTTCAATCCCATCAGTGTTTCCGGAACCCACATCTGTGAATACGGGGCCACCGCCGCACAGACCATTGCACTGACGATCTTGAATGCTATAGTCTATATCAGGGAAGCTCTGCGCAGGGGCTTTGACATCGACGAAATAGCCCCCCTTATAGTATTCCATCAACCTGTAGGCGGTATAGGATATCACTTTTTCGAGGACATCGCCAAGCTGAGGGCCGGGAGAAGGCTCTGGGCCCGAATCATGAAAGAACAATTCAATGCGCGCAAGCCGGAGTCGATGCGGTTCAAGTTTTCCACCGGTGGGATGGGGAGCGGTATGACAACGGCCCAGCCGCTGAACAACATTGCCAGAGAAACTCTTTATGCCCTGGCGGCCGTGCTGGCTGGAACGCGCTCTTTAAACATGGCATGCTTCGACGAAGCCTACGCTATCCCGTCTGATCTGGCCATTCGGACAGCCGTCCGAGTGCAGCAAATCATTGCACATGAATCCGGCGTAACGGACACCGTTGATCCCCTGGCAGGCTCATACTACATCGAGCATATGACCACTGAACTGGAAAAACAAATACTTGACTTCATGGAAGTACTGGAAGCCATGGGCGGGGTGGTCAAGGCCATCGAAAGCGGCTATCTCCAGCGCACACTGGCCCGGCAAAGCTACGAGCTTCAGCGAAAGATCGCCACCGAGGAGTTTCCCCTCGTAGGTGTTAATTGCTTTATCACGGAAGAGGAAGAGAAAGACTTGCAGGTTTACCGCATGGATCCGGCCACCCGCGACCGACAGGTGCAGCGGCTGAGAGAGGTCAAGAATCGCCGGGATCAAACGGCAGTCAATCGGGCTCTGGAGAATCTGGAGGAGGCTGCCGGCAGCACAGAATACCTCATGCCTTTCATTTTCGAGGCGGTGAGATCGTATGCCACCGTGGGAGAGATCATCCGGGCTATGCAGAAAAAATTCGGTGTGTTCAAGGAGCCGATTTCCATCTAAATTTTTGATTGGATAACAGGATGAACTGGATTTTATTAACCAGATATACATCCTGCTTATCCTGGTACCCCGTCGAAAATCGTTTTCTTTTGTGAATACCCACTAAATGACGGACTCAAGCAAGTAAGCGAGAAAGGTGTGCTATGGAGAAGTCATTTCCCATCCGGATACTGCTGGCCAAGCCGGGATTAGATGGTCATGATGTGGGTGTCAAGGTCATCGCCCATTCCCTAAGAAATTCCGGCATGGAGGTCATTTACACCGGGCTGCGGCAAAGCGTTGATCAGATCATCAGCGCTGCCGACCAGGAGGATGTTGACGTCATCGGGCTGAGCATTCTTTCCGGCTCACACCTTGAGATATCCAGGAAGCTGCTGTCGCGGATGCGGGAAAAAGGGCTGGATGACATCCCTGTCCTGGTGGGCGGAATCATTCCAAGGGAGGATATTCCCCTGTTAAAAGAAATAGGTGTCCAGGAGGTTTTTCCCGTCCACACCCCTCTTAATGAGATAGTGAGCTACATTCAGGAGCAAGTTCCGGCAAGGCGAAAAAAATCGAATTCCACGGTTTAATACCCCGAAACAAATTTCTCGTCCGTTCCGCACCGACAGCCTAGCCCGCCCAGATTAGTGCCTTTGACACTGGAGTCATGTGGTATGTCTGATAACACTTGGGATGCCCGAAAAATACATGAGCAACTGACCCGGATCTTTCGCGGAGAGTTGCTTTTCGATGAGATCAGCCGACTGGCCTATGCCAGTGCTGCCTGCATTTACAGGATCAAGCCGCTGGGAATCGCGTGCCCTCAAGACGCCGAGGATCTGCGCCGGCTGGTGGCCTTTGCCGCCCGGGAAGGGATCCCGCTGATCGCCAGGGGCGGTGGGTCGGGCAGGGCAGGCCAGGGGATCGGAGCCGGCATTCTGGTGGACTTTACCCGGCACATGAACCGACTGGTGCACGTGGATGTCGCCGCTAACCGGTTTCGTGTCCAGCCGGGAATGTTCCTGACTCGCCTCAACCGCAGTTTGTCGGAACATGGCAGGTTTTTCCCGCCTGACCCTTCCAGCGGGGATTGCGCCAGCATCGGCGGTATGATCGCCAATAATTCCAGTGGTCCTCACTGCCCCATATATGGAGACACCCGCAGCCAGGTACAGGCACTTGAAGTGGTTCTTCCCGATGGGGCGCTGGAGCGTTTTAACCCCGTCAGTGTGGATGGCGCAGAATGGATAAGAATGATGGAAAAAGGCGGTAGGAAGGCCGAGCTTCATATGGGAGTACGAAACATCGCCATGCGCTCCGCAGAGTTGCTCCAGGAGAAAAGGCCGGAGACCACCAAGAATTGCTGCGGGTATAACCTCTGGGATGCCTTCAACGGGGAAAGCGTTGATCTGGCCAAGCTGATAACAGGTTCCGAGGGAACACTGGCCCTGGTAACGGAGGCGGAACTGACCATGACACCGCTGCCGCGGTCGTCCCTCACGGCATTGATTTATTTCGACGCCATTGAATTTATTGGCCAGGCCACCGAAGAAATTCTAAAGTTCCACCCGGCCATGTTGGAAATCATCGAACGGAACATCCTGGACCTGGCCAGGGAGCGGTGGCCCGAGCTCAAACCATTTTTGCCGCAAGGAATCGAGGCGCTGCTTTTCATCGAGTTCCAGGGAGAGGAACCGGAGGAGACCGCTTCGAGGATGAAGGCGCTGGAACACCGACTGGCGAGAGAGATGCGTATCATAAAGGGTTTCCGGGTTGCACAAAATGCTGCGGAACGCCAGCTCCTTGTCCGCGTGCGTAAAGCATCGGGACCGGTGCTGAACACGGCCAAGGGGGAGCGCAAGCCGGTTGCTTTCATTGAAGACGCTGCCGTACACCCCCGGCGCCTCTCAGAGTATATCATAGGGCTGAAGGAAATTTTCACCCGCCACGGGGTCAAGGCCGCCATTTACGGGCACGCCGGCGACGGCAACCTTCACATCATGCCTTTCTTGAATTTGAAGGACCCCGAGGACGTTGCTCTCATGGGGAGTATTGCGGAACAGACCTACGACCTGGTGCTCGGCCTCCGGGGCACCATAAGTGCAGAGCACGGTGATGGATTGCTGCGATCCGGATACGTTCGCCGGCAATATGGAGAACTGTATGAGGCCTTTGTGGAGATCAAACGGCTATTCGACCCTTTGTCCATTTTTAACCCGGGACGTGTGGTTGAAAGCGAGCCGGACAGCCTGGTGAAACAACTCAAGTATGGCGGTTTTCGGACTGTCAGCACAGGAAGCACGCTGGATGAACTGGAGATCAGGGAAGAAATCGAGCGATGCAGCGGCTGTGGCCAATGCAGGGCCTATTGTCCTGTGGCCGATGTGGTGGGAGATGAACTTTCCACCGCTCGTGCCAAAGCGAGCTTGCTGAGGGAAGTCATTTCGGGCGGAATGGACTCGGCTCAGGATCTCGTGTCAGAGAATATGAAAGAGGTCTTCGACCGCTGCATGACATGCCAGCAATGCCTGGTGGAGTGCCCCTCCGGAGTGGACATCCCGGCATTAGTAACCCGGCTGAGGGCTCACTACATCCGCAAGAAAGGCCAGCCTCTTGGGAGCCGCGTCCTGGCCGATACAGCCCTGATCAGCGGCATGGGCAGCCTCGGCGCTCCGCTCACCAATCTGGCCGCCAGGATGTCCCCGGTCCGAATCATGCTGGAGGCTGTAATAGGCCTGGACCGTCGTATGCTTCTCCCAACCTTTTCACGCAATTCTTTCCGGAAACGTCTCAAAGAGCGTCCAAAGGACGGGAGCGAGCCTGTGGCCTATTTCTCCGGTTGCTTCGGCAATTATTGTAATCCCGAAGGGGAGTCCTTGGCGGCGGTGGAAGTGTTGGAAAAGAATGGATTCCGGGTAACAGTGCCCGATACACATTGCTGCGGCGCGGCGCGCATGGCGTTAGGCGCGTTTGACGATCTTGAAGATGATGCGGAGCATAATGTGGAGCTTCTGAAACCCCTCGCCGCGGCGGGCGTTCCTATTCTCTTCTCCGACCCTTCCTGCCTGCTTGCTGTAAAGCATGACTATCCCAGGATGTTATCCTCTCCCGAGTCTGGCGACGTCTCCAGGGCCTGCACGGACCTGATGCTGTTCTTGTTAAAACTGTTCCGCCAGGGCAAACTTGACACTGATTTCGGAGAGGTCCCGATGCGTGTGGCGTATCATAATCCATGCCATCTCAAGGCCCTGGGGGGTGGAACCGAGGTTCGCGAACTTCTCACTCTCATTCCCGGGATTCAATGGGTGGAGGTTCCCGATTCCTGCTGCGGACTGGCTGGAACCTTCGGGATGAAAAAGGCAAATTTCGACCTGTCAGCAGCCATAGGCGCTTCCCTGTTCCGGGCGATTCGAGAAGTCCGTCCGCATCGGGTGATAACGGGGTGCGGCGCCTGCCAGCTTCAGATCACACACGGCACAGGCATTCCCGCGATGCACCCCATCCAGCTCTTGGCGTGGGCTTATCAGAGAAAAGCCCCATACACACAAAAGGCGTAGCGGGCTTAAAAGTTAAGAACCGTATGTTTCGCGCAAGAAGAGTAAACCCAGGAGTTTCCCCAATAATTACGAGGAAAGATCAGGAGACTTGTCTCCGAGATAATCATTAAAAATTTGGAGTAACCTCCTTTTTATGCATGCTTTCCATAGCACGCAACATTTTTTGAGCGCGGGTCAATGCCGGTCTGATCGGCCACCCAATTAGGCAAAAAATTCCTCCCCCATCAATTTCTGCATGGCCACTTCTTCCATCCTTTTCATATAAGTTGCTCCTTTTGCTTACCTGTTTTTGATTTTTTTGTTCTGGCATATATTTTGCTTTTCTATTTGGCATCCTACAAAATTCAATTTTAAGCAACACAGCGAGAACTCATGGGAACGGATAAGATCAACTAGGTTACATGGGATTTGAGTGAAAAGAGGGACGGCAATTGATAGGGATCAGACTTGAGCAGATACTGTCCATCCTTAGCAACCATGAAGCAATCCCCATAACCCAGGGAGAATCCACTGCTGGATCTTTTCTTATGGCACTCATGGGATGTTTCCAGAATCAGTCTGCCCCGGAATCCTGTAACACTCCCAGCGAATGGGCGTCCATTATTCATCCCCTCGGATATCAGGATGAGGAGGTTTCCTCCGCCTTGACATTGGATCGTGTATTCGTGGAGATCATTGAAAATCGAGATCTCTCCGCTGAAACAGAAGAAGTTGAAAACCGCCCGGGTGAAAGGCGGCGGATGATCCAGTTCCTATTTGAAGATTCGTCTCCGGACAGAAGAGGCATTGTTGGGCTCCCGCTGGACGAGCAGAATGGACACGAGAGGCACGCCGAGATACAAGCAGGGTTGCAACCAGGGAATACGCCCAACATAAACGAAGTTTTTGTCCAGCCTTTCCCTGGTTCTATTAACACGGCAGAAGAACCAGTTTATGATGATGGTCTTCCGTGGAATAACATGTCAGAAGATCGCCGTCCGGGAAACAGAGACGGAGCTGGACAAGATATCAACGCACTTGGCCGTCGGGATGGGCCGCTTCTTGAGAAGGATCGGGGCCTTTTTATCGAAAACGTGGCAAATGAATGGGCGCCTCCGGAGGCGAGACTTCGCAGGAATATGTTGCTCTTCAGGCCTTTCCCCAACCCCGTGGATGCACAGAAGGGACAGGCAGACAATGAAATTTCTGGGAACATGGCGGTGGAAAAGGGCTCTTCAGGGAACCATTCTGTAATGGAGAGCGGTACACGGACACCCGGTCAGCAGGATGGACGGATCCTTGAAAGGGCGGAAGAGCTTTTTCTTGAAAAGGGAAAAAATGAGTGGTTACTGGAAAAGTCGATTAACAATGGAAAAGCATTGCCGATCGAACCCGTCGTCGGCTCACCTGACATAGCTCATAAACAAGCAGCTAAAAGTGGTGTGGGCCGCGGTATGACAGAGCATCGTCATCTTGAGTACAACCAGGTGGCGGAGAGAAACACTCGTATAATCCCACCATCACCTGTAATAATAAATACCAGTGAATTGGATGCAATGGAAGAGAATACCGGTAGTGTTTTTCAGCAAAAAAAGATGGATGGAGAACCAAAACCGCAAGATGAACGCTCAACATTACGGATGCGGGGTTTCGTTACAGAAAAGGGGGAAAATGGTAATAAACAAACTTCATCGCGGGCATCCGGGGATGTGTTGAACGGCATACGGTTGAGGGAGGGAGCATTCAGGGGGGTCTTGGCCGAGTCTTCAGTGAAGGGCAAAGAAACTCATGTTGTTAAGACTGATACAGAAGTAAATGATGTTTCCTCAAACAGGGTTTTGGCAGGGGAACTGCGTCCTGTAGAAGACGCCGCTGAGCCCTCATTGGCCCCTCATGTCCAAATGAGAATGAACTCCGCAACGAGATCCTCGCAGATCATAACTATGGAAGAAACAATACTTGAAGGGGTGGAAAAGGGCATTCGAAGCTCCCTGAAAAAGGGAGAACACCGCATGGAGCTCCAACTGCATCCCCCTTCCCTCGGACGGTTGAGGATCGAAATCCATGTGAAAGCGGATCATGTCAGCGCGGCCCTTATTGCGGAGAACCACATGATCAAGGAAATTCTCGAAATGAACGTAAGCCGCCTGAGGGAAGCATTGCTGGAACACGGACTGAGGATGGAGGGATTTCAAGTTCATGTCAATGCCCAGAGCAGCCAGAATGGCCATGAACACGGTGCACCCAGCCATTATGGGCAAGATGAAGGGCACCTGCAAGATGAGCCGGACGATTATAAGCAGGAAGTTTTGCTTCAAGAGATGCGGGTAGAAAAGGCTGATGGATTCAGTATCTTTATATAACCGATTCAATCCATACTATTTCACTAGCTTGCATGCCTGTAAGGAAATAATATTTTCAGTGCATACGGGCAAAAAGAATACGGCGGATTCCATTTTTCAAGGTGCAAGTTGGGGATGGGATCACGGCCACAGGAATGTCCTTTCAAATGGCTTCATCAATAATGGAGGATTGATCACATGTCTATTCTGGAAGGAAGCTCGCCGATAAGTCATAATCAAAGCAATCCTGAAGAAGCACGTTCCCAAATAATGAAAGACGATTTCCTGAAGCTGCTGATTGCCCAGCTCCAGCATCAGGACCCATTAAATCCCATGGAGGCGGTTGAATTTACATCTCAACTCTCTCAATTAGCGCAGTTGGAACAGATGTTTCAGATAAATGATAACCTGAATAATCTTCGTCTTTATCAAACATCCTTGAACAATATGCAGGCGGCAAACTTCATCGGAACAGTGGTCATGGCCCGGGGTGATCTTGTCTCTCTTGACGGGGATGAACCAGTCTCCGTCAACTATCAACTCAATGGTGACGCGGCATTGGTCACAATTCGCATTCTTAATAATGAGGATCAGGTCGTACGGGTCATTGAGACCGAGCATCAGCAAGAGGGGAGCAGGTGGGTTCAATGGGATGGGAATGACGGAGAGGGTAATTCGCTTCCCGATGGAATCTACCGATTCGAAGTCTCGGCCACCGATCTTGAAGGAAATTCCATCGAGGCAGAACCCATGATTAATGGTAGGGTAACCGGCTTGAGTTATGAACTGAGCGGCCCTGTGCTCAGCATTGGCCCTCTTCGGGTGCCCCTTGGAGATGTCTATGAGATTATGGAGCCGCGGGTCGAAAACGTAGAAGACGCACAAGATAGCAACAATGAATACTGAAAAAACACTGGTAAATCAGCGTCGGCGCGGCTATGACCTGTACACGTTCCCCACTGGCGGAGATGGAAGAGATGTCTCAGCATAAAAACCTTTGAGGTTCATACATAACGGGGAAAGGAGAAGAAAAAATGGGCCTTAACTCAATTTATACCGGTATCAGCGGATTGAACAGTTATGGAACAGCCATGTCGGTCATCGGCAACAACCTTGCCAATGTCAATACGGTCGGTTACAAGGCCAGTCGTGTATCATTTGCCGATATCCTGAGCCAAAGCTTGACCGGAAGCTCAGGCCAGTTCCAGATCGGAAGGGGTGTGCAGATAACCAGTGTCGTCCCACAGTTCTCTCAGGGCTCCTTTGAGTCCACGAGCTCGGCCACGGACCTTGCCATAGATGGCGACGGATTCTTCATGGTGCGAGATCCATCGGGGTTATTTTACACACGGGCCGGGCAGTTTATTTTCAATGAGCAGGGCGACCTAGTCAGTCCCGATGGATTTGCTTTGCAGGGATGGAGGCTCAGGGACGGCAACGTCAGCGACGTAATGGGCAACATTAACATCACGGCCATATCTTCCGCCCCTCGCGTTACCAGTGATGTTTCCCTCACGATCAACCTGGATGGCGCTGAGACACAACCCGCGGCGGCCTGGGATGCACAGGATCCTTATAACACCTCCAACTACTCAACTACGCTGACGGTATATGACACCCTCGGAGAAGGGCACATGCTGACGATTTTTTTCCGGAGAGCTGCCGCAGCAAATACGTGGGAGTACTATGCATTGGTTGACGGGAATGATACAGGGGCCGGAACCCAATACGAACAGGTGGGAGACGGAACCCTAGATTTTACCGGAGACGGTGCGCTTAATTTAGAGACAGTTGCAAACCAGATAAGCGTTAACTGGAATAACGGCGCGACCGTTCCACAAACCATTGATGTAAATTTCGGAGAAAGCATCACCGAAGGTGGGACAGGGCTTGTGGGGACCACCCAGTTCGCCGGTGAATCGTTCACCCTCTACCAAACCCAGGACGGATATGCCGCCGGAAATCTGGTCAATATATCAATTGACGAGAACGGGAGAATCTCCGGTCTCTTTTCCAATGGTGTCAGCATGGAGATATATCAGATCGCCGTGGCGGGTTTCGAGTCTCCGTGGGAGATGGACATGGTGGGAAGGAACCTCTACGCCGCTACCAATGAGTCGGGCCAGCCCATCATCGGCATCCCGGGAACAAGCGGCCTCGGCGGTATCGCAGCCAATTCGCTGGAAATGTCCAATGTGGACATCGCCACCGAGTTTGTAAACATGATAAGGACCCAGCAGGCTTTTCAGGCCAACTCGAGGATCATAACCACCACGGACCAGATGCTTCAGGAACTGATCAACTTGAAGCGATAGTAATAGGGGGCGGTAATCCGCCCCTTTCGCCTTCCTCATCATCCGGGAGAGCGTCAACTTGATGACGGTCAATTCCAAGTTTGACACGACTGGATCTTTCTCTGTGTCCGCTCTTAAGATCACCCCTTAATCTTTTCCTCCACGATTAAAGCTATATCCAGCAGACCTCAACAGAGATTCCTTTCCCGTGGCATATAATTTGCAATTCAAATAAAGCACAGCGGGTCTCTCCCCGAATATAGAGAATATATGTGCCAATGAGGATGTACTCGTGGATATTGCAACGATTCTTGGTATTATCTCCGCTTTTTCCCTGATCATAATCTCCATATCCACTGGATCGGGTCTGGGAATATTCATCAACATCCCTTCCATGATGATCGTGGGGGGCGGAACACTGGGAGCCACCCTGATCAATTACCCCTTGAAGGATGTGCTGAGTGTGGGGGCGGTGCTGAAAAATGCTTTTTTCTTCAAGAGCCATTCTCCCCAGTATTGGATATCAACGATGGTTCAATATGCAGGCAAGGCCCGAAAAGAAGGAATCTTGTCGCTGGAGTCGGAAGTCAACAATCTAAGCGATGCTTTTGCGAAAAAGGGGACGCAGTTGGCCATCGACGGGCTGGAGCCCTCTTCAATTCGCAACATTCTGGAAACAGAGATTCAGTACATCGAGACCCGTCATAAGCTCGGCTGCGAGATATTCAACTCCATGGGGGCCTATTCTCCAGCCATGGGCCTGATAGGGACCCTGATCGGCCTGGTTCAGATGCTACAGTCCATGGATGATCCAAGCACTATCGGTCCTGCCATGGCCGTGGCCCTTATCACGACTTTTTACGGAGCCGTTATGGCCAACGCAGTTTTCCTTCCCCTTGCGGGAAAATTGAAAACCCGGAGCCAGGAGGAACTTCTGGAGAAAGAACTGATATTAGAGGGCATTATCTCCATCTGCACAGGAGAAAACCCTCGGGTGATCGAACAGAAACTCTATGCCTTTCTGTCTCCCAGGTTGAGGCAATCTATCCAGTAGCAGGCGGTCGAGGAATCAGGTGATGAAAAAGCAAGACAATCGAGCAACCGAGGAGAAAAAAAATTCCTTTACCGTGATTATGACTGCTTTGAGCGTCATTCTCCTGGCGTTCTTCATTCTTCTCAACGCCATTGCTACCTTGGACCAGAAAAGGATCAAGCTGGCGCTGGGTTCGTTGGCCGGAACCTTTCACATCCAGTCGGGAGGTGTGCGGCCAAGCCGGGGAAACCAACCCTATCCGCGAATTGTTGTGGAAATGGGAGTAATAGAGAACTTACAGAATATGATGAAGATTCTTTATGAGAGAAATCTGGGAGACAAACTACATATTGAAGAAAGTGCTGAAGGATTGTCTCTCATTTTTGAAGACAGGATCTTTTTCCGTTTGGGAAGCGCAGAAATCGATCCCGACGCTATCCCTGTCCTTGATGCTGTTGCCAGGATCATTGCACAAACAGACAAACCCGTGAGGATCGAAGGACACACTGACGACCTTCCGATCCATACCCGGCAATATCCCTCCAACTGGGAGCTGTCAACGGCAAGGGCCGTGAATATCCTGAGATACTTCATTGAGGACAAAGGCATTTCCCCGGAAAGGTTATCCGCTGCCGGCTACAGCCAATATGCTCCCCGTGTGCCGAACGACAATAATGAGAATCGGGCAAAAAACAGAAGGGTAACCATCGTGATCCTGAAAGAGCCCCTTGCAATCGGAAGACAGGACATAGCCAACTTTAATTAACAAGTATGCTGAAATGAAAAGACGGAATAATTCAGAATCTCTAAGGGATGTCAATGCATGGATGGTCACTTTTTCCGATCTCCTGACATTACTGTTAACTTTTTTCGTGCTGCTGCTCTCCATGTCAACAATGGATAACAAGAAGATTAAAGAAATATTCAGTTTCTTTCCCGGCGCGGTGGGTCCCTTGGAAATGGGTTCTTCGGGAGAGATTGAACGGATTTATGTCCTTCCACCAAAGTCCTTGGCTGCAGAAGGGACGGGATTGATCAAACTGGCTGAAGAAGTCAGGGGGCGGATAGCGGCTGATGCGGGGGAGATGAGGAAAAGAAAAGGTCCGAAATTCTATTCCAGGTTGAACCAGTTCGCCTCTGAAGAAGGCTTGGAAGTGACTCTCAGACCCGATCAGATCAATCTCAGGATGCAGGGAAGCCTTCTCTTCGATTCAGGAAGCGCCAGGTTAAGCCCTGAAGGAGAGGATCTTATCATGCGGCTTTGCAGTGTGTTGGACCGGGATGGCCATAAGCTTTCAGTGGAGGGACACGCTGATGACCGACCTATCCATACGGGCCTTTATCCCTCTAACTGGGAACTTTCTTTGGCCAGGGCAGTGAAGGTGGTGAGGTACATGGTGGAAAGAGGTGGAATTAATCCCAAACGCCTCTCTGCTGTGGGCTATGGATCAACACGTCCTCTGTTCCCAAACGATACAAAGGAGCACAGGTTTTTGAACAGAAGAGTAGAGATTGTCATAAAGAGATAGCGAAAGCAAAAAGAGAAGGTGAGAAAGATGGCAGAAAATGAAGAAATAAAAGAGAAAGAAACCCAGGTGCCTGAGAAAAAAAAGAGATCATTACTGACGCTGATCATTATCGCTTTGGTGGTTTTGACTCTTCTCGGCGGCGGCGGCTTTTTCGCCTGGAAGAACTTCATGACTGCTTCCCGGACGAGCGAGGCCGACGCACGGGTTGCTGTTAAGGATGAGCCGGGAATAATCATCCCTCTCGATACATTCATTATCAACCTGGCAGACGCTGAAGATCAAAGGTACCTGAAAGTTGTTATCAAGCTGGAGACATGGGACCCTGCTGTCAATGAAGAAATTCAGAAGCGGATGGCCCAATTGAGGGATGCTATCATTACGCTCTTGACGACACAGACATACCAGGACGTGGCAACATTTAAAGGAAAAACCTTCTTGAGGGCGGAGATTAAGAAAAGAATCAACCAATATATCCGCAAAGGAAGCATCCAGAAAGTGTATTTTACGGATTTTGTTATCCAGTAGGGTTCGGGTGGAATAACCACGGATCGTCCGAGATCGGGATATGTCCAGTTTTGAGGTACATATGGGCCATATCTTTTGCCACGAAGAAAATGCCACGATCATGAGAACTTCGAGGTTCGGCAGATCGCGAGAGAGGCTAAAAGGTCGCTTGATTCATCCGCCGCCGTTCTGAATGACTGTTCCTGCGCGGAATGCATCTTAACTCAGCATTCGCAAACTCAGTGTACAGGGCGCAGTATAGGGCGCCAAGGTGAAGGATTCAAAGGATTCCCGGCAAATTTCAGTGATCCGGCGGATATAAAGATCGCATTGTGAAGAGGAGCTAGAGGACATGGAACAAAGGGAAGCCATTCCGACTGGAAGTAACATGGTAATCGAAAACGAAAAGCACTCCCCTGACGAACGGACGGAGGCTGCCTCGGAGCAAGCGGAGACCAATCAATCATCGAGAAAGGTGAAAATGGAAACTCTTCAGGAGTTCGGTCGACCGCAAGGTTCACCGATGGGAACAAATATCGATTTTATCATGGATATCCCCCTCAAACTCACCGTAGAGTTGGGCAGGACTGAGATGACTATTCAGGATCTCCTTCAGCTCGGCCAGGGATCGGTCATCGAACTCGGTAAAATCGCCGGAGAGCCGATAGAGGTATTAGTGCACCAAAAATTAATCGCTCGGGGAGAAGTGGTGCGCGTGAACGAGAAGGTCGGTGTTCGACTCACGGATATCATCACGCCGGAGGAAAGGATTGAAAAGGTGCGTTAGGCTTTATATGTGTCCCCGAGGGGGGATTGGTTTGATTTCAACAATAAGGATTTTACGCCATGGTTCCTGATACCCTTGGTTCCATCACTCGCATGGTCTCTTCATTAGCCATAGTGATCGGCACTATCCTGTTGGTTACGGTTCTTTTCAGAAGGCTTACAGCCTGCGGAACCCCTCTGGGTAACAAGTTCAAATTGATCCGTACGATCACCTCCATGCCGATTTCACCCAAAAAAAGCATCGCAATGGTGGATGTGGCCGGAGAGATCATAGTTATCGGCATAACGAGCCAGCAAATATCGATGCTGTACAAAATTGAAAGTGATGAGGCTCTAGGGAGAATACATGCTATCGAGACGCCTAAAGAGACGGTGAAATCCTTTCGTGAACACTTGGAAGGGTTGATGTCAAGGCGCTTTCGGACGGAAAAGAAGTGGAAGAGGTCCATGGGGGAGCTGGATGAGCGCTTATAATTCCATAATTCACTTTTATGAAGCGTGCATCACGAAATAACGGGACAACATTTCTCGGGGTATAGAGAATCATACGGCAGACGGAGAGGAGACTTTCAGAGTGATACCGATTTCCACACGGGGGTTATGCAGAGGACTTCTGTTTCTGGGTGTCCTGCTGGCGCTGGATTTCTGGCTTGTGTCCAGCTTGCAGGTGGCCCACGCACTGCCATTCCCCGATATCCGTCTTACGTTTGATCAGACCGAGGACCCTGAAAAGGTGTCGATTACCCTGCAGATACTCCTTTTATTCACCATTTTGTCCCTTGCTCCCGCCATTGTCATCCTGCTCACCTCTTTCACCCGAATTGTGGTGGTTCTCTCTTTCCTTCGACAGGCGCTGGGAACTCACCAGATGCCTCCTAATCAAGTTGTGATCGGCCTAGCTCTGTTCCTGACATTTTTTATTATGGCGCCGGTCTGGCATCAGGTCAACGAACAGGCCCTTAAGCCTTATTTCGCCGAGCAGGTTACCCCAAAAGAGGCCCTCGAAAAGGGACTGGCTCCGATCCGCAGCTTTATGTTCAGGCAGACTCGAGAAAAAGATCTCGCCCTGTTTCTTAAAATATCCAGGAATAAAGAGGTCTCACGAAAGGAAAATGTGCCGACCGAGGCTCTGATCCCCGCTTTTGTAATCAGTGAGTTAAAGACGGCTTTTCAGATCGGCTTCATGATCTATATCCCCTTTATCATCCTGGATATGGTGATAGCAAGCGTTCTGTTATCCATGGGGATGTTAATGTTGCCGCCCATAATGATCTCCCTTCCTTTCAAATTGATGCTATTTGTCCTCGTGGACGGGTGGAATCTCCTGGTGGGCTCACTTGTCAGGAGCTTTTATTGAGGCGGGCGATGAAGGAAATCTTCAGGAGGATAGGCATGACACATGAATTCGTTGTAAGCATTGGCCGCCAGGCCATAGAATTGACCCTGATGCTTTCGGCACCGATGCTGGGGTTCGGGCTGGTGGTGGGACTGCTTGTCAGCCTGTTTCAAGCGGTTACCCAGATTCAGGAAATGACCCTGACCTTCATTCCCAAGATTCTGGCGGTAATGCTGGCTATGGTTCTCTTCATGCCCTGGATGCTCAGGGTCATGCTCTCTTTTACCGCCCGGGTGCTTACGGACATTCCCCAGTATCTTCAATAAAGGAGTTCAGGGCACGCGGCAAAGAGATTGACGCTGGAAAACGAAAGGTAAGCAAAGGACCATTACTCGTTGGAATGAAATAACCATGATCACAATTGCTCAAATCGAGATGTTTGTGCTCGTGTTCATCAGGATTGCCGCCATCGTATTTATGGCCCCCGTTTTTAGCAGCCAGAATATTCCCCCGAGGATTAAAGCAGGCCTGTCAGCGGTTATTGCCCTTCTTTTATTTCAATGGGTGAAGGTCGTCAGGCCAACCCTGCCCATGAATCTCTGCGATCTGGCCGTCGCCCTTATCGGGGAGGTCGCCCTGGGTGCGGCCCTGGGATATATGTTCAGTTTAATCTTTGCGGCAGTGATGTTGGCAGGGCAGGTGGCAGGTTTTCAGATGGGATTTGGCATAGTCAACATCGTCGATCCCATGAGCAGTAATCAGATGTCCGTCATCGGTCTATTCAAGAATATAATGGCGCTTCTGCTCTTTCTGAGTATAAATGCACACCATTGGATACTCTGGGCATTGGCTGAGAGCTTCAACAAGATACCACTTATGGGTTTTACTATGAGCGGTAATCATGTGGAATATCTTGTGCAACTGACCGGGCAAATGTTCGTCATGGCGGTGAAAATCGCTGCCCCGATCATGGCGGTTTCTCTTTTTGCCAGCGTTGCCATGGGGCTGATCGCCAGGAGTGTTCCCCAGATTAATGTGTTTATCGTGGGCTTCCCGCTCAAGATCGCTGCTGGATTGTTTGCATTGGGTATCTCTCTTCCTTTCATTCTCTCTTATCTCAAAGACGTATTTGAAAGGAGAGGGACCGAAGTGCTTCATTTGTTCAGTTTGGTATGAGGAATACGTCATGCCGGATCCAAAGGATCAAGAAAAGACCGAACCAGCGAGCCCTAAGCGGCAGGAGGAGGCGCGGAAAGAGGGCCATGTGGCCAGGAGCAGGGAGGTCCCGTCGGTACTGGTCCTTCTTGCCGGCTTGACGTTTCTCTCTTTTTGGGGGTCCGGCCTTTTTTTCGTCATTTTGGAGACTACCAGAGACTTATTTACAGGGACTGCAGAAGTGCGGATCAATCAGGATATGGCGGCCCCATTTTTTAGATATCTGATCACGAAGTACGTATGGATGCTTTTCCCTTTATTTGCTTTCATTCTTCTGGCCGCACTGATCGGGAACTATATCCAGATAGGATTCCTTTTTTCCGCAAAGGCCATTGCCCCGAACTTTTCGAAGATTAGTCCTGTCAGCGGCTTCAAAAAGCTTTTTTCAAAGCAGTCCCTGGCCGAATTCCTGAAAAACCTTATGAAAATAGCCATCGTGGGATCAGTGGCTTTTTACACTCTCAAGGCACAACTCCCCCATGTATTCCCCATGGTTCAGATGGATCTTGCGGGCATAGTGACGATGATTAAGGAAGTAGCACTGAGTTTGGGTTTCAGAACAGCTTGGGTACTTGCAGCGCTTGCTGCTCTGGATTATGCGTTCCAGCGCTGGGAATACGAGAAAAAGCTCCGAATGTCAAAGCAGGAGGTCAAGGATGAGCTGAAGCAACGGGAAGGGGACCCCCTGGTCAAGGCGAGAATCCGCAGCATCCAGAGGGAGATGGCCAGACGCCGGATGATGGCTGCTGTGCCCAAAGCCGACGTGGTGATCACCAATCCTGTTCGACTGGCCGTGGCCCTTGAGTACATGAAAGATAATATGAACGCCCCTCGGGTTACGGCCAAGGGGGCGGAGATGATTGCAGAAAAGATAAAGGAGATTGCAAGGGGGAATGGGGTTCCCATTGTTGAGGACAAGCCGCTTGCCCAGGCCCTCTTCCGGAATGTTGAAATCGGCAAAGAGATACCCTCCTCGTTATTCAAGGCTGTGGCCGAGATCCTTGCTTATGTTTACAAATTAAAAGGAAAAAGTGAGAACTCCGTATAAGAAATTAAATTTCCGAGGCGGAACATGGCGGTCAATAATTCGCAAAAGGCATTAAATCTTTCAATTTTATTAAAAAACAGCGATTTCATTATCGCCTTGGGGGTGGTGGGGATATTGGCCATCATGATTTTGCCCATGCCCACCCCCCTGCTTGATCTAATGCTGGCCTTTAACATCACCTGCTCCGTGGTCATCATCTTTGTGTCTATTTATATCCTCCAGCCCCTCGATTTCTCGATATTTCCTTCAATCCTGCTGATGGCGACCCTCTTTCGCCTTTCGCTGAATGTGGCCTCAACCCGCCTGATTCTCCTCCACGGCAGTGAAGGCATGACTGCCGCAGGCCATATAATCAAGACTTTCGGGACATTCGTTGTCGGAGGCAACTATGTGGTGGGTTTCGTTGTTTTCTTGATTCTAGTGGTGATTAATTTCGTTGTTATCACGAAGGGATCCGGGCGGATCGCGGAAGTGGCCGCTAGATTCACCCTTGATGCCATGCCCGGCAAGCAGATGAGCATCGATGCCGACCTTAACGCCGGGCTGATAACCGATGCCGAGGCGCGCAAAAGAAGGTTGGTCATTGCCAGAGAAGCCGATTTCTACGGAGCCATGGATGGAGCGAGCAAATTCGTGAGGGGCGATGCCATTGCCGGTATCATAATCACCATGATCAACATCCTGGGCGGATTGATCATCGGAGTGCTCCAACAGGGAATGAGCCTCGCAACAGCGGCGAAGAATTATACCATATTGACCATCGGTGACGGGCTTGTCACCCAGATGCCATCCCTTATCGTCTCCACTGCTGCGGGAATCGTGGTTACCAGGGCAGCTTCGGAAGAAAGCATGGGCAGAGAGCTCATTGGCCAGATTATGGGCCATTACAAAGCCATCGGATTGACGGCGGTCATCCTTTTCCTCATGGGCTGGATCCCCGGGCTCCCGAAACTCTCATTTATGACCCTCGCGCTGATTTTAGGCGCCATGACTTATGTCACTCTCGGTGCTGAAAGAGAGGCCCAAGATCGCAAAAAGATTGAGGCGGAGGCGGAAAAGGCCGTTCCGTTTCAAGAAGGAGTAGAGTTGCTCCTGCCTCTTGATATCCTGGAGTTGGAGGTGGGATATGGCCTGATACCCCTTGTGGATCAGGAGCAGGATGGAGACCTGCTTGAGCGCATAAAGGCCATCCGCAGGCAATTTGCCCTCGATCTCGGGATTATCGTTCCGCCTATGCACATTCGGGATAACCTTGAGTTGAAGCCATACGAGTATGCCATTCTTATAAAGGGAGTTCGGATAGGCCAAGGGGAACTGATGCCGGGACATTACATGGCCATGGATCCTGGTACGGTGGAGACAAAGATAGACGGATTGCCAACGCAGGAGCCGGCATTTAACCTCAGTGCCCTCTGGATCAAGGAGGAAGATCGCGAGAAGGCCCAAAGGGCCGGCTACACAGTTGCAGATCTTTCGACTGTGATAGCGACCCATCTGTTCGAGGTGATTAAGGCTCATGCCCACGAACTGCTCAGCCGCCAGGAGGTCCAGAAGCTACTTGACAGGCTCTCCCAAGAGCACCCTAAAGTGATTGAGGAATTGATACCTAATCGCTTTTCCCTGGGCCAGGTCGTGAAGGTGCTTCAGAATCTCCTGAAAGAAGGGGTTTCCATAAGGGATCTTCTGACCATACTCGAAACCCTGGCTGATTATACCGCCATCACCAAAAACATCGTTCTACTCACGGAATACGTCAGGCAGGCACTGGCCCGGTCGATCACAAAGCAATATATCGGGCCGGACAGACGCCTCTTCGTGCTGACGTTGGAGCAAAAAGCGGAGGATCTGATAGCCGAATCCATCCGCCACAACGAACACGATTCCTATCTTTCCATTGAACCCAATGCGGCTCAGCAAATCCTCATGGCGCTGAAAAACAAGCTGGAACGCCTTGTGAAACCCAACCTTCATCCAATTATCCTGTGCTCTCCAGTAGTCAGGCCGTACTTCAAAAAATTAACAGAGCGATTTATTCCTCATCTCGTTGTGCTGTCCCATAATGAGATCGCTCCGGATATATGGATCGAATCGATAGGCACAGTGGGTTTTGAACATGCAAATTAAAAGATATTCAGCATTGAGTATGAAGGAGGCAATAGATCAGGTCAAGGAGGATCTGGGACCAAATGCAATTATCCTTTCAACCAGAAACATCAATGAGGGGGGAAGGGCATTCGGGCTCTTTGGAAGGAAACTTGTTGAGGTGACAGCTGCACTTGATCGCGATCTGGTGGCTGGCCGGAAAGATACCGCAGGGAAAAGCCCGGACACGAAGGAACCATCGGGCATTGAGGGAGCCCTCAAGCAGTTGACGGACGAGATCGAATATCTCAGGGAGAAACTGCAAGAATCAGTCGGTTCTCTTAGGACGCATGATCACGGGATTGAAGAAATACGGTACCTGGCCCGGTATCTCGAAAGCCAACTTGCTCCCAATTCGAAATTTCCAGTGGGTCCAGAATGGATCTCTCTTTATCAGCGCTTGAGAGACCAGGAGGTCGAGGATCGCTATGCCATAAGCATCATCAAAAAGCTTCAAAAGATAACGTCAGTGGATAATGACTCCGTGCGGCTTTTTCCAAGGCAGGCCTGTCTGGATCTCCTAGGCCGACTGATCAAGGTTTCGGGTCCGCTGAAAGTCGTGGATGGGCGGCCAAAAGTCGTGGCGCTGGTCGGCCCCACCGGAGTGGGAAAGACCACAACTATCGCAAAATTGGCCGCACATTACGCCTTAATCGAGAAAAAGCGCGTTGCCATGGTAACGCTCGATACCTACCGGATCGGGGCAGCCGAACAGCTTAAAATTTACGCGCAGATAATAGATTCGCCCATCGAGGTGGTCTTCGTTCCCGAGAGGCTCCGAGTCGTCTTGGAAAAACTGGCCTCATATCACTTAATACTGATAGACACGGCGGGACGAAGCCAGAATAATGGCGAGCAAATCGAGGAGCTAAAGAAATTGTTGAATCAGGAGACTACCATCGAGACCCACCTGGTCTTGAGCGCCACAACAAAGAACTCCGATCTTAATGCCATCACGTCGAAATTTGGGACAGTCGGGTTCGATCGGCTCATTTTCACGAAATTGGACGAGAGTTACTCCTTTGGTTGTATCCTGAATGAAGTTTTAAAAACCACCAAGCCTCTGTCCTACATTACTTTTGGGCAGAGGGTCCCGGAGGATATTGACGTTGCCCATGGGTATTTGATGGGTGAGCTGGTGCTGGGCCTGGGCAGTTTAGAAGGAAAATATCCGAATCTCAGGGGATGAAAAATGGAAATACGGGGAACAAATGTCGATCAAGTCCATACTTTGAGGGTTCTCTCAAAGGAGAAAGGGAAACATCGTAACGTGATACCTTCTTGCGGTTTATCATCGGAAAATAGAGCAAATGAGCGCAGTGGCGTCAGGATTCTTGCGGTTGTCAGCGGAAAAGGGGGCGTCGGCAAGACGAATGTCGCGGTCAACATCGCTTATGGACTGGCCAAGCGGAGCCGACGGGTAATGGTTCTGGATGCCGATGCGGGCCTGGCCAACATTGATGTCCTTCTTGGACTATCGCCCCGTTACCACCTTGGACATGTGTTTTCCGGCCAGAAGAAGCTCCGGGATATTATTGTTAGGGGGCCGGCCGGCATTCTCATTCTTCCCGCCAGTTCCGGCATTCAAGAGTTGACTGACCTGAATCAGGACCAGCATTTGAGCCTCATGGCGGATCTCAGTGGCCTTTGCAATGACATCGATGTCCTTATGATAGACACCGGTGCAGGTATATCAAAGAACGTCACCTTTTTCAGTTTGCTTGCCGATGAAATCATTGTCCTGGCTACTTCTGAGCCCACTTCCATCACCGATGCCTATGCCCTGATGAAGGTACTGTCAATAAAATACGGAGAAAAATCCTTCAAACTATTGGTCAATGCCATCCGCAACGCAGAGGAAGCAAAAGATGTGCATTGGAATTTGAGCACCGTGGCCAAAAGCTTCCTTAACATCTCCATCGATTATCTGGGATATGTGCTCCATGATGACAATATCCCCAGAGCAGTTCGGAAGCAGAGGCTATTGATGGATCTCTATCCGAATTCCCGGGCTAGTTTGTGTTTTGAAAAGCTGATCCGGATTATCGACAAGGAACCGGACGGCAGCTCCAGAAATAGCTGACTCTACAAAAAAGGCATGATGATCAGAGAGGGCATTACCTGGTTTAAGGGGTCATCGTTTGATTTCGTATAATGCAGCCTTGGTTGAGATATTACGATCTTTAACGGTGTGCGAACGAGATTGAAAAAATGAAAACAATAGGTCAACAAACTAAAATCCGAGATTTCCCCTTTCAGACCGAAAAATCCGGGATAGACCCTTCCAGACGGGAAGAATTGATAGAGAAACATGCTCACATGATTTATTCCATTGCTTCTAGGATATTTTCGAATCTTTCTGGGAATATGGAATTGAATGATCTTATCAACGCGGGGACGATCGGCTTCATTGATGCTTTGAATAAATATGACCCCGGGAAAAATATAGAGTTCAAAACTTACGCTGAATACCGCATCCGTGGCGCAATCATTGATGAATTGAGATCAATGGACTGGATACCGCGCTCCGTCAGAAAAAAGGCGCACACGTTGGAAGAAGCTTTTCATTTCCTGGAGCAGAAATATGGAAGATCGGTCGAGGATGAGGAGGTTGCAAGGTTCCTCAACCTCGACATGGATTCATATTACACCTTGCTGACAGAGGCCAAGGGTGTCTCATTGCTCAATATAGAGGATCTGGGTGTTGAGATAGAGGCGCCGGAGAATCTCCTTGGGTTTGATAAAAATCCTTATCTGCATTTCAGTCTCAAAGAGATGAATAACTTCATCACGAGCGCCATCCAAGAACTACCCGAAAAAGAACGACTCGTGGTTACACTTTACTACTACGAGGAATTAAACATGAAGGAGATAGCCAGTGTCCTCGGATTGACGGAATCCAGGATATCTCAGCTTCATACAAAGGCCGTGATACGCCTGAAGAAGAAGCTCAAGAAATACTGAGGTTAACCCGGGGGATGAAATAGAAGGTGCAATGAATTCGGAAGAAATTTCAACGAAAACAAGAGCAAAAAACAGGGTGAAGGCCCGTCAAAGCAAGGGAGCTAAAATTACACTCGCGGCTCTGGTTCGGAAAAGGATTTTTCAGGCCGTGATGTTTGCGGGGGGTGTGCTATGCGTGTTTCTTCTTGTTTGGACCCCGCGGCAGGATCATTCAAACCCCGACGCAAAAATGCAGCCCAGTGGCACGGAAAAACATTCAGCCGAATACTTTCTCTCACCCTTCTTTTTCCCTGTCGCCAGGAAGGGAGGAAAGGATCGGTTGGTCAGAATTCAATTTGCTCTGAAGCTAATGCCAGAACACGCCGAAAAGATCGAAAAGAACCTTACCCAACTCAGGTCTCTCCTGTTCAAGCGGCTGCAGATTAAGAAAGTTGAGGATTTCAGGGATTTGCAGAGATTATCGGCGCTGAGACGAGAAATTCAGGAAGTAGTAAATCAGAGGCTTGGGGAATCTATTGTTGAAAAGGTTCTGGTTACCCAACTCCTCGTTTTCTGATAAAGCGAAAGCCATCAGGGATATCCGGAGGTAAAGGAGGACAAAAGGATGATAGGCCCTTCGGACATACGCATCGTTTTCTCTCAGATTCCTGCCACTGAACGCGTTCAGAATGTACAGCAGCAGCACCCGGATCTCTCCCAGCGGCAATTTGCTCTTCTTTTAAAGGAACAACAAGAACGTAAAAAACTGGAAGTTCAGGATACGGAGAGGACTGAAGAGGAAAAGATCTCGGAAGATGAAAAAAAAGACCGTCAACAAAACAAACGGCGCACAAAGCCCCAAAACCTTCAAAAGGGGAGGGATGAGGAAAAAGAGCAAAATGAACAAGAACCCGGTCAGGGAAAGTTTATCGATATAAGAATTTAATCATTGAAAGGGCTCTCCTTCTCCGCCGGAACCTGTTCAACTGATTGTGTTTAAACGCAGTCTTCTCCAGATTACTCGTGGAGATCTGTCTCGTGATTCGTAAATGTGGACATTGCTTGAGAGCAACCCGATGGGTGCGATAAGGAGATAAGGTGCAGGCTGTCGACCTATGGATAATATTGGAACTCGGAATCGAGCTGATCCTGCTCGGTCTCGTATCGTATGCTCTTCTCATATGGAAAAAGGAAAGATTGGCCCAGCCCTGGAAAAGAGATGTCGAACTTTTGGCGAACCAAGTCTCGCAGGCTGATGCGCTTGCTGTACGGATTTATCAGGAACTTGGCAGCCGAATTGATGAATTCAAGGAACTTTTCCAGAAGTTGGAGCATAAGGAAGCACAACTCAACGTGTTGATAACTCGAGCCGGTGAGGCGGCAATGGAACTGGATTCCCCTCTGGAAAGTCATGGCCCGGATCGGAGTTACGAGAGATACCGTGAGATGATTCGGCTGAGCCAGCAGGGTTTTTCCATAGAAGAGATATCAAAACGGACAGGCATTGGTGAAAATGAGATCAATCTTGCCTTGAGATTGAGAGGCGGGGAGAGGAAATGAAGTGGACGTCCTGCTGATCCAGGGGAAAGGTTTCAATATTCCTTTTTGGCCGAGCGGTGTCGCAGATTTATTCCCGGTGGGAAATGAACTTGAAGGCCGCGTTCTGTCGAGTACGGGCCATAATCGTGCCATCGTGCTTTTCCGTGGTGTTCTTGTTATGGCCGCAACATCTCGACATCTTGAAGAAGGTTCCGTTATCCGTGTCCGTGTGGTCGGCTCTGGCGCTCCACCAATCTTGCAAATGATCTCTCAAGCTCCTGCGGAAGAGAAAAAGCTCCTCTCTATTTTGAGAACGTATATTCCTATTGAACCAAAGCCTGTTTCGGAATGGCTCAGTGGGTTTCGCAGCGAGTTGAATTTTGCCAGGAACTGGTTTTACCAGGAGATTCCGGGGAATTTCCCCTGCGAAGAAGCTCTGGATCGCATTGGCCACCTTTTGATTAATGAGGACAGGCCCCGCCCCTCGACCCAGCAAATACGATCTTTTCTGGTGAATTCGGGTTTGGGGTATGAGGCGAAGATTATCCGAAGGATAGCAGGTGACTTCCCAAAACTCCAAACACATCCCAATTTCTTCCTTGAAGACACCAAGGGGATTCTCATGACACTTGACCGTGAACTGAGGAATCTCCAGAGAATGCATCCCCAGAGTTCAGAAAAGATGGACGGCCTCCTCCAACGACTTGGCGAAGGATTGCAGCACATAGAACATCAACAGGTAATGCATGCTTTTTCTAAGCAGGATGAGGGATACCTGGGACTTCAAATTCCCGTTCAATTCAAGGATGAACGCACAACTCTGTGGATTAAGGTGCGTCCACAGGGGAATAAAGAAGGGAAGGAGAATGAAAAAGATAGCTCAGAGATGGTTTTTTTCTTGGAACTCCGATCCCTGGGCAAGCTCAGGATTAACACTTTCTTACAATCAAATTCAATAAGCTGCAGGATCGAGGCGGACAGCAACGAAGTGGTCGCCTTCATAAAGCCTTTTCTTCCGGAACTTGGAGAGAGCCTGATACTCAAGGGCTATCAGGTGAAGCTGTTGGAATGCGTAAAAACACAAATTCCTGAAACTATTCAAGATTTGTCTCCCAAAAGCATATTGCCATCGGGATTAAGAATGGTCGATATTGTAATCTGATGAAGGCGCAGGATCGAAAAGAAAACCAGCGGGCCGTGGCCCTGGCGTATGATCCCGGCAGGGATGATGCGCCAAAGGTGGCTGCAAAAGGCTCAGGCTGGATGGCTGAAAAGATCATACAGATCGCCATGGAAAACGGTATTCCGATCCATGAGGACCCCGATCTTGTCAGCATTCTTTCAAAATTCGATCTTGAGCAGGCGATTCCACCCCACCTGTATGAGATCGTTGCGGAGGTCCTTGCATTTGTCTACACGCTGAACGACAGGCGCAGACGGGAAACGTTCCATGCCGCCCACGAGAGGAAAAAAGGTGACAGGTAGGCATAAAGTGCCCGTTTCGATGAGCGATGAGAGAGCTGTCGGTTGCCTGCTTCTCTCCGCAGACTGCGGTCACCGCTGTTTTTTTCAACAAGCAAAGAGGTTTTAAGGGGAGGAACTCACTCTGGCACGCACCTTGCTTTATTAAAGGTGAAATTACCCTTTTAAAGGGTTATTTCGACTGGCGGGTGGCAAAAATTGGAGGTGGAGGCTTATGCACTCTGATATCTTCATTGCAGCAACCGGCTTAATGGCCCAGGAGAAAAGACTCGAAGTGATAGCCAATAACCTGGCAAACGCCAACACTACGGGTTTCAAAAGAGATGTTGCATCTTTCGGCACATGGCTGGACATTCAATTAAGAGGAGGTCTCGATGGAAGGGCAGAGGCTGTCGGCGGGGTATCCGCAGATACTTCCGACCTTCACGGGACTTTTATGTATAGGACAGTGACCGACTTCTCCCAGGGGGCATTGAGGTACACGGGAAATCCTCTTGATTTTGCCCTTCAGGGAGAAGGCTTTTTTGTCCTGCAGACACCAGAGGGCATCCGGTACACCCGGAATGGCTCTTTTCAAATTGGAGCGGACAATTACCTCATAACTAGGCAAGGCTATCGTGTGATGGGAGAGGCAGGCGCTATCCAGATCATAGGGGAAGAACTTCAATGCGACACAAAAGGGAGACTTCGCTCGGCTGGTAGGGATATCGACCGTCTCAAAATTGTGAAATCCCCCGATCCAT
>JAFDED010000129.1 GCA_019310535.1 Deltaproteobacteria bacterium | reverse complement strand
CGACTATATGCATGCCTACATATATACACCAAATATATCTGTATGTCAAGATAAAAATCATATAATATTTAATATTAGTGACTACAAGTATGACTAAAATTACTATCAATATACTATTATATCAATAGGTTATCCCATTTTGATGGGGTGAACATCCGTTGTTATGCCCTGCGAGGTGATGCGATCCTCCTTCCCACCTTCCACCGCAACCATTGATCCCATTATGCAACGTATGCTACGTAAGGAGATTGTGCCGTATGTGCCCTCCTCAAATAATATTCCTTCCTGGCAACCTATTATCTCCCAATCGGCTTCCTTACAGCGCTCCAATGTTTTTAAGAGACTGTTTGAGTCCTTCTTTCTGTTCATCAGTTAACCCGGGCATCGGCCTTCTGACAGGGCCCGCCGGCAATCCGAGCATTCGCAGAGCTTCTTTAGCAGGAGATACGTACCCGGGATCGTATTCTAAGAAACGATTCAGTTCCTGAACTTTTAGGTGCAAATCCCTAGCTTCTTCAAATTTCCCCTCACGGAAAAGGTTGTAGATGGCCTTCATCTGTTTGGGAATCAAGCCGCCTGCCGTGGAGTAAATGCCTCTGGCTCCTATCATCAGAGAGGGGAAAAACTGGCTGTCAATTCCAGTGCAAATAGAAGCTTCTTTATTGGCCAACCGTATCACCTCAACCAATTGTCCCATATCGGCATTGCTTTGTTTTAGCCCAATAATGTTGTTTATATCCATCAATTCGGTGAGCAATGAAGGATCCATCTGGTTGCCTGTGTAGAGAGGGTTATTATAGACGACAACCGGTAGAATATTTGCCTCCGCCAAGGTCTTAAAATGGAGGAAAAGAGCTTCATCATTGAGACCAAAATAATAAGGAGGAACCATGATGGCAGCATCCGCACCCGCTTCTTTGGCGTCTTTCATGAGCTGCAGGCTTTCTCTGGTGCTGCATGCCGGAGTTCCGGCTATCACCGGAACCGCCCCTTTTACTTCTTCCGTTATAGCCGCGATAACCAGTTTTTTCTCCTCACGATCAAGGTGGGGAAATTCTCCTGTCCCGCCGACGGCCATGATTGCATCCACTCCGCCATCCAACAGATAACGAGTCAGCGTTTTCAGGCCGCTATAATCAACATCCTCATTGTCCATAAAGGGTGTGGCAATTGCCGGGATAATTCCTTTTACGTCTTTTCCTTTGATCATCTTTGCTTCTCCTTTTGTACTTTTCGTGTGCAGCGACGAACGGAGTATAACGGAAACTAAGCAAGCTCTTTCAGAATTAATGCAGCCCGTTCCGTATTAAATATTCCACATAGACACTGTCTGGCTAACTCCTCGGCAGCATCCTCGGGGCTTTTTTTGTGATTTCTCACATCTTCCGCCATCGCTTTAATCAGACTGGCTGACACAAGGCCATGACCGCACATGGTAACAATCTCGAGCGTTTTCCCATCCGGTAAAAGCTTTTTATCACCCCAAATGCCCAGGGAATGTTCAATGCTGTGGTACTGAATTCCTGTTGCTTTGCAACAATCAACGGCGGCATCAAACAATCCCGACACCACCACCGATAATCCGAGGCCAGCCTCTGCTATTTCTCTGAGTACTTTTTTTGCTTTTTCAAGATCGTTAAAAACAGCGTGAATATTTGTGATACCTTCCAAGTTATCCTTTATTTTATCGTAGCCAACCGTATATCGGTTACCTACTCGGTCATCTCCGTAATGGACCGGATCGTTGGACACAATGATGTCCAGAAATTTTTTTACTTTTCTTTCCGCACCGTTTGAGTTGATTCCCCGGGAGGGGGTCAGAATAAATATGATCTCTTGATCAAGATGTGATCCAGTTCTATGAAGTGAGTGCGTCATTGATCCTTTTCCTTTCTCAGGTTCCTCAGTCGATGAACGGGCGGCCCAATCCAGTGCATATTTTCACATGTTTGGACGGTTCGTATCCCAGTTGCTTTACTTCTTCAACGGCGGGGAGGCTTCCGTCAAAATCCGGACGATGGATATAATCCAGGCTAAAAACCGTTTTCAGATTCCTTTCTGCTTTTCTCAAGGTCTCAAGAACCTCACCCACTCGATGGATTGGAACCTTGAACTCTATGATAGCCGTTAATACCCTCTCATCAAGAATCTCTTCCCGAATACTACCCGTATGAGTGCTGGACATGAGGGTTGTTAATGGGTTTTTCGTCTCAAATTGGACGCCGAGTTTTGCTATCGCTGTGGTCATCTGCTGCACCTGTCTAAACGTAGTTCCTGTTCCCGGCCTCCCCATTTCAATGCCGAATCCAACTTCGCCCCGCCTGTATCTGCCTGTCACATCATTGGATTTGACTTCATCGGTGCCGCGGCCCGCAACCCCCGTCTCTTCAAAAACCGTGATGGGGTTGCTGAAAAGGGACCGTAAGGTTCTCGGCCACTTCAATTCCGGCTCAACGATGGCATTTACAGGACACACTGATGCTCTTAAACATACTCCGCATTCCACGCATAGGTCTTGATCAATTCCAGCATGATCGTCATTGATGGAGATCGCCTCCACGGGGCAATAAGGAACACAACTTTTGCAGCCGATGCACACTTCCGGATCTATGATCATTTTATCAGCTCCATTTGCTTGTTTGGTTTTATATGAAAAAAGATTTTTTGGCGGGATATCAGGATAACCCGGATTTTCTTAACTTTTTTTCCTATCAAAAACCCTTCCTTTTTTCATGTTTCGTTGTGACCGAAAAAGCATGGTTGTTTAAACGTCGTTTTGTTCTCTCTTATGATAAAAATATCACCGCGCACATGGTCAACCGAAAATGGCTCCCATAAACTCTACGATTAACTGTGCTGCAAAAAGTGAAGTCCTTCCCGAAGGGTCAAGATAAGGATTCACTTCAACCATGTCAAAACCCACAACGGTTGATTTTTCTGCGATTCCACAAAGAATGCTTTTTACCTGGGAATAATTCAGCCCGTCGGCTTCCGGAGTGCCCGTCCCGGGCGCCAGGGAGGGGTCAAAAACGTCAATATCTATGGTGACAAAGCATTTTTTCATAGGCGGTATTTTTTCGAGAATTTTTTCTACGCCCGCCTGATGAATTGTAGAGGAGAGGATTAACATCTCTCCCTGTTTTTCGGCCTCGAGAAAATCCTTCTCCGGAGCCCGGAGTCCTCTTAGGCCGACGCTTATTATTGTTTCAATAAATCCAAGCTCCTTTATCCTCCTTATGGGACTTCCGTGCCCGAATTTGGAGCCGAGGATAGAGTCTCTCCGGTCAAGATGCGCATCCAGTTGGATTACGCTCAAAGGCCCGGTTTCCTCAAATGACCGCACCACCGGATATGATATTGAATGATCTCCTCCAAGGACAACGGGAAATGCTCCCTTTTCCAATATCTTTTTCATCGATTCGACGATTTGCCTGTGCACATAGGGGAGATCCAGCGGCACAATATCCACATCTCCGCAATCCATCATGCTGGCGCGGGTTAAGAGCCTCTGTCTTTTCTCCATATCCCAGTAACCCTTTTCATCAGCCGACGGATCAAAATAAGGAAAACGCATGGAATATTCCCGGATTGACCGGGGGCCGAATCGTGTCCCGGGCCTGAAACCGACCCCCTCGTCGAAGGGGACTCCTAAAATCGCTATATCGGCATTTAGCTCATCGAGCGAGAGAATATGCGGTGAACGACAAAACGTGGGGATTCCGCTAAATGCCAGCTTGGCTTTTTTGACCATTGTTGCCTCTGTTTTCCTCAACGGAAGATATGAATCAATTAACCGTCCGCCTTACGGTCCGTCTTCTTTTCAGTTCCCAAAAGATAGGAGTTGCCAATACGAAAATCGAGACTACCAATAACATGGCGGTGATCGGTCGCGTTAAAACCCCTATCAAATCATATTCCTGAATCATCAGCGCTTTTCTCAAGGACGGTTCGATAATGGGGCCAAGCACCAGCCCCAATACCATGGGAGCCACGGCATAATTATACTTCTCCATGATAAAACCCAGTATGGCGAACAGAAACATCATTATCATACCATGCATTGCTCCCATAGCGTTGGCCCCAACCGCGCTGAAGGCCAGAATGCCGACCGCCAAAAACGGGTAAGGAATTTCCCTGAGGCGAACAAATAAACGGATGGCAAAAAATCCTATGAAGAAAAACAGGACATTTGCTATGGCCATTCCTGCGAAAATAGTAAAAGCAAGGGGGCGTTGTTGCACCAATAGAAGCGGACCGGGTCTCAATCCGTGCATAAGAAACGCCGCCAGCATGATGGCGGTGGTTGCACTGCCCGGGATTCCCAGCGACAGTAAAGGAACCATTGCCCCGCCTGTTGCCGCATTGTTGGCGATTTCGGGGGCGATTATTCCCTCAATGGTGCCTTTTCCGAATTTTTCCGGTTCTTTTGAAAACTGGACCGCCTGACTGTAACCTACAATGGCTGCTGTTGTGGCCCCAACGCCCGGCAGAATGCCCACTCCCAATCCAAGCAGGGCGGATCGAAGGCTGCTCCACTTAAGGGGTTTTAGTTCTTTTAAGGAAGGGAATGTGACGCGCAATCGTTTTGATTGCTTTCCTTCGCCTGCATCCACCTTTGAAAACGCTCTTCCTCGTGATATCTGGTTGTAAACTTCGGCGGCGGCGAAGAGACCTATAACTGCAGGGATGAAGGTGATTCCGCCCTTCAACACGGTTGTACCAAACACAAAACGAGGGACTCCGGTAATGGGATCAAGCCCCACTGTTGCAATGAGCAATCCTAACAGCCCCGAAATGATGGCTTTGATCTGGGATTTGCTTCCCAGGGATGCCAGGGCGGTTAACCCCAATATCCCCAGGGCAAAATATTCCGAAGGGCCGAACATCAGGGCAACGTTCGCCAGAAGCGGTGCTGTTAACGTCAATCCGACAACTCCGAAAATTCCACCAACCAAAGACGAAAGAAGCCCCACTCCTAGCGCTTTACCCGCCTCTCCCTTCAACGCCATCGGATAGCCATCAAGGGTCGTCATAACCGCTTCCGATGCCCCGGGCACCCTGAACAAAATGGCTGGAATCTGTCCACCGTAAACAGCACCACAATACAGTGCGGTCAACAGCAGCAAGGCCTGAGAAGGGTTCATCCCATAGGTAATCGGAATAAACAGGGCAGCTCCGATAGAAGAGTCCAGGCCGGGAAAAGAACCAAGTGCAACCCCGACCAGTGTTCCCAGGACAATGATAATGAGGTTCTGCATCTGAAATGCATGATAATATCCTGTCACAATATCTTGGAACATTGCATTCCTCAAAAACGGTCAATAGAAAATTCGGCTAAAAGTTAAAAAAACCCCTGTTCCCCTGGGCAAAGGAATATAAAGCACCTTGATGAAAATGATGTAAAGAATCAAGGTTAAACTAAGGGGAAAAAAGGCCAGTACCAGCGCCTTTTTAACTTTTAGAATCAAAAGAAAGAGGACCTGGAAAAGTATAATGGAGATGAGAAAGCCAACATAGGGTACGCTGAAAGCATAAACAAGGGATAGTATAATGGCCATGACAAGCCTTATTCCCCCCTCTCTTTCTTGAGCGGAATCCTCTTTCCGAACAATTTTATCGTCTCTTTGAGCAATGAGGATGTTTTTGATGAACAAGAATCCGCTCAAAACAATGACGGCAATCAGAATTGTTTTGGGCCAAAAGGCCGGTCCCACTTGATCGGCGAACAATAATTGCGTAAAGGTTGTTGCAACATAAAGAAGGATACAGGCGATCAAAACGGTTGCCCCGCTAATGATGATTTCTCCTTTTACGTTCATGATAAATCCCTGTTCATTAGTGTCCGGGCGCGATATGTACCAATTTACTGAAACGACTCCTACTGGACTTAAAGAAAAAACTTTCACGCCTGCGGCATGATTTGTTGCGATGCATGGAACATAAAAATGGTTTCCGGTGAAAAAGAGCATGACGTGAACCTGAGTCCTCCCGGTGGTTTCGGGGCATTAACCCGGGAACGGGGGTTCACGTCATGATCCATCGAAAGATTGTGTTTTTATCAAATGCTATGGTTGATAGTTTTAAAAACCACGACTTTTATGCACAATACCGGCTTGCTATTTTTTCTGGCCCATTTTTTCCAACACTTTTGAATACATTTTATACTCTCTGGCCAGATCCGCAGCAAAAGCTTTTGACCCCATGTATCCGGGGAAGAGAGTGAGGAGCCGCTGCTGTTCGAAAGCCTTATACATGGGATGCTTCATGGCTTTTGTATACGCCTTTTCAAGGATATCGACGATATCTTGAGGTGTTCCTTTTTTCACCACGATACCTCTCCACATCATGGGGGGTATCTCATATCCCAGGTCGCCTGCCGACGGCACATCAGGAAATTTCTCAAGCTTCTTTTCCGTAAAAACGATCAGGGGGATCATCTTACCGGCTTCAATCATATTCAGCGTAACCCCCGGTTCTTCATACATGGCGTCAATATGACCTCCAAGAAGGGATGCATGCATTTCCCCTGCAGAATCATAGGGAATATAGGTTATCTTATCCGCTATCCCGGCCGAATCCAGAATAATAACACTTGCAATCTGATCAAAACTGGCGGCCCCTGTTCCTCCGAGACGGATTTTCCGCTCTCCGCCCTTGGCAAAATCGACGAACCCTTTCCAGTTCTTAAAGGGACTCTTTGGACCTCCCTGGATCATTCCGATGTCCACATGTGCTCGAATGATAGGTGTAAAGTCCTTATAGGAATAGCGGGTTCGCCCTTGCAGTTGATTACTCACCAACTCGGAAGTCAGGCCCAGAAGGGTGTATCCGTCAGCCGGCTGCTTCTGGATATATTCCATGGCGATTGCTGAGGCTGCGCCGGGCATATTAACCACGGTAATTGTCGTTTTCAGTATTCTTCGAGTCGGCATATTGATGATCCTGCCAAAAATGTCACTTCCTCCACCGGCCCCCCAACCGACGACATATTCAATGTTTCTGGCGGGGAATTTTTCCGCGGCCCCGGTCAGCCCCGCAGAAAAACACAATCCAATTGCGATTACAGAAATAAAAACCTTTTTGTAGAAATGAATCTTCATTTTTTCCTCCTTTACTACAATAGAAGGTTACATAAAAGCTGTTCTTTATCCAAATTCAGTGATATCTTCCCACCTCCTTTCAAATAAAAGCCTTGAGCGGCAGTCTGTTAGCGATCTCTATTCCGTGTCATTCAAAAGGAAATAGCTTACACTACTTCTTTTTCAACACCGGCGATCGCTTCTGTCAATTTTGCACATATCAAATCTATTTCTTCTTTTTCAACGATGAAAGGAGGCCCTACCATGATGCAGTCTCCCACTGTGCCGTCCACAAGGCCGCTTATCGGCCTTACGATTAAACCGTTCTCCTGTGCCCTGGCGCCGATTTTATCACTTAATTTCACTGAAGCATCAAAGGGCTCTTTTGTAGATTTGTCCCGAACCAGCTCAAGGCCTATCATTAACCCCTTTCCCCTGACATCACCGACAATTCTACAGTCCCGCATTTCGTTCAGCTGCTCTTTGAGATAATCTCCCATCTCCTTGGCTCGTGATATCAAATTATTCGCCTCCAGGTAGTTGAGAACCGCTAATCCCGCGGCGCATGAGACTGGAGACCCGCTGAATGTAAAACCGTGAGAAAATGTGCCCGTACCATTTTTGATGGCACTATGAACTCTTTCATGTGCGATAACCGCTCCCAATGGAACATAACCGCTGCAGATGCCTTTCGCACATGTCATAATATCGGGTGTAACGTCCCAATGCATGATTCCGAAGGGTTTGCCCGTCCTTCCAAACCCTGTCACTATCTCATCAGCAATCATGAGAACGTTATAGGTATCGCATATTTCCCGAATGATGGGAAAATATTCCGGAGGTGGAGTTATAGCGCCACCGGCCACTCCCATGATAGGCTCGGCAATGAAAGCCGAAACCGTCTGTTCCCCCTCATTTTGTATAATGCTTTCTAAAACATGGGCGCAGATTACTCCGCATTCGGGGTATGTTTTTCCATAATAGCATCTATAACAGTAAGGTGATGGAATATGGGGAAATGGTATCAACAAGGGGTAAAAATATTTTCTTCTTTTTATTTCCCTCGTAAGTGAAAGCGCTCCTAATGTGCTCCCGTGAAAGCCCTGCCAGAGAGAGATGACTTTATATTTTTGAGCATTGCCGGTCTCGAAGTGGTATTGTCTGGCTAATTTTATGCTACTTTCTACAGCTTCTGATCCTCCGGAAACAAAAAAAACTCTATTCATTTTGGATGGGGCAAGCGATGTAACTTTTGCGGCAAGATCCTCTTGGACTCGAGTCGTAAATGCTGCATTGTGGACGTACGCCACTTGTTCCGCCTGTTTATAAATCGCCTCATTAACTTCTTTAACTCCGTGACCTATGTTTACAACAAAGGGCCCCCCCGATCCGTCTATGAATTTATTGCCTTTATCATCAAAAAGGAAAATGCCTTCCCCTTTCGTAATCATTGGATAATGTTTTATGGGAGATCGATAAAAAAGATTGCCATGTATTTCATTTACATCATTTTCCATGTTTTTTCTCCATTTCATCAAATACAAACATCATTTTTTCGCATGAAATCATGTAATTGGTATAAACTCTTTCACAGGCAGAAAGTTTTGTCTACAGGAAGGGCTGGAGCAGCCAGATCCGGCATGCAGAATTAAGTTGTTGAGAAGCGATTAGCTGGCCTCTTTCTTAATTTGATTACATGAAGAGGCGGTCCTCCCGGCCGGGTTGGTGTATAATCCGGCAAGAGGAAATTAAAAGAAAGGAGGACCGCAGCTATGTTATACATTGGAATCGACCTTCA
>JAFDED010000011.1 GCA_019310535.1 Deltaproteobacteria bacterium | reverse complement strand
ACAGAGTGCGGTTGATTTTTTTAAGCAGACCATTCTCTCTTTGGGGCCGAGCTTTCGCCTCAAGCGTGTTTTGTGCGACGATGAATGCGCTGGTGTTTCACAACCTGATTCATTGCCTCAACAGAACTATTCTCAACAAAAAGGACCCGGTGGAGCAGCTTCGCACTATCCGTGGAAAGTATTTTCTCATGGCCGCCCAGCCCGGGAAAAGCAGCGGATATGAGGTGCTCAGGCTTGCCGTTCGAGATCGAACATTAAGGGCGAAACTCAGCTACTTCTTTGAGCTGATATCCTTAATTTCCAATAAGTTGAATTGCACTGCCGTTGAAATTGGACAGGAAATTGTTAGTGATTTTTGAAGGCGTTAAAATGAATCTGGAGGATAGAAAGATGCACTGAAAAACCTCATCCCTCCTAATCACGCAAAAGACAAAGGCCGCACCACCTTGAAAAATCAAGGTCGTAAAGGCAGAGGACTTTCAACTGCAAAATTTGGGATAAAATGGTTTTTTATACTTTACTCATGGTTCCCCGTTTAGTAAAATAGGGGAATGGGAAATGATGCTCAGCCGGATTTTCCGGACCGTTTTCTGGAGTTTGAGGAAAGGTTCAGCAGCGAGAAAGTTTATGGTATATATCTTTTTCCCGGCGATGGCAGGGCGGTTTTCGTTGTCCTGCATGAAGACCGACGGGAAAATCAAATATAGCAGCCTGAGCGAAATGGAAGATCCCTTCAGAGAGAAGAATAAGACTCAGCTCATGATGAACCAGAGGAAACCCCGGGCATATAGGGGGGTGCGGGTGCCCCGCCATTGGGGGTGCTTTGTCGCCGCGTGTCTCCTGCTCATTCTAACGGCAGGTCAGACGGCGAGGGCTGGCCCGCACGGTTATCCGGTTTTTCGGCAGGCAGGCACCGGTTCACTTGAAGGGACCATAACCGACTCACTCACCGGTGATCCCATCACGGGAGCAATTATCACTCTTGAACCTGGGGATGCGGCCACCTTCACCTTCGGCGACGGCCATTATCGTTTCAATGAGCTGACGCAGGGCATATACCGGGCGACGGTTACCGCTGCGGGTTACACGTCTGCCTCATCCACCGTACGGATCCAATCCGGTCGTACCACTGAGCTGAACTTTGCCTTGAACCCCCCGGGTTCAGGCTGGACGCTCCGGGGGATGGTAGTGGACCGCGGAACAGGGAATGGTGTGGAGGGGGCACGCATCGACGTGGACCCAGACGGTCTGCTGGCCTACACCAACTCCTCAGGGCGGTACACTATCAACGGGCGTGAGTCCGGAAGGCACACCCTTACCGTGAGCCACGAGGACTACTTTTCCGCCACCCGGACTGACGTATTGCTGTCCACCGGGGATATCCTGGAGGAGAACTTTATCCTCTACCGCGAATTGGGGAGAATAGGGGGCCGTGTTTTGGACGCTGAGACCCGCAAGCGCATCGGAGGGGCCACGGTACGAAGCGAGGATGGGCAGTTCTCAACCACCACATCGGCCGGAGGTATCTACCTTTTGAACAATATCCCCCCCGGTCTTTACACGTTGATCTTCGAGGCCCCCAACTATCGCTCCGTACGCCGAACGAACGTCCGTGTGGAATTATCCGGCCTGATGGTGGTGAGCGTTGTAATGCAGCCAAATCGCCCCCAGGTGCTGGAAGCTACGGCCGATCCCCAGGAGATCCCCATCCCTGAGACGGCCGCCCTCCCGGATGATCCTGCGTTTTCCATCCTTCTGACGGCCAGCGTGGTCGATCCTGACGGGCCTGAGGATATCCTTTATGTATTAGTTGACCTGACTCCCATAGGCGGGTCCCGAATACAGCGCATGTACGATGACGGGACCCATGGGGATCAGACGGCGCGGGACGGCGTGTACAGCGTGCGCACTGCGGCTACACCCGACACCGCCGTGGGAGAGGCGGCTCTCACCGTTACGGCCGCCGACACCCGCGGGGCACTGGGTCGAGCCGAGATTTCTATCCATGCCTATCTTCAACGGCAAGAGACCCTGCCGCCGATGCAAACGGATGTCTATGCCTTCCAGAACAGGATTCCAGGTCAGACACTGATCATCTCGTATCAGCTCCTGCCAGATGCCGCGGGCGCCCCTGATCCCGAAGGGATCGACCTTCGAGCCTTTCCCGATACTGACCAGCCAAAGAAGATAGGACAACCACCGGGTGATGCTCCTCCAGCACCCCGGCGCCAGGAAGCGTGCGTTACTTACATCGAGATCGAGGGGCCGGACGGCACCGTACTGGGGCCGTTTACTCTCACTGAAACCCCCGCTGAAACAGAGATTCCAAACGGGGAGGCCGGGCAGTGGACCTACCGGGTTACTACCCAATGTCCCGAGGCCCAATCATACAACAGCTCGGCCCGGGGGAGTGGAACCGGCCTTATTGTGGGAATGGTGCGCGACAGCGTTCAGCAAACCGGCATCGACGGGGCCCTCATACAGTCCGACCTCGGGGTAGCCGCCATCTCCACTGAGGGGCGCTATCTCATGATCGCTCCGGCCGGCGTGTCAAATCTTCAGGCCACGGCCTTCGGTCATGCCGATACAACGGCCGCCGACATTACGATACAGGCCGGCGAGACCAAAGAAGTGAACATGGATATGGTCCCCCTGCTGACCCTCTCCCCGAATCAATCTACTTACATCGCCGGCAGTTCCCTGGGATTGGACATGCAAAACTTCTACCCCGACGGCACCCGGCAGGTGGACGCTTACTTCCTCATCCTGCTGCCAGACGGGCAGACCTTCATCACCTTTGATGAGTATCTTGTCCCCTATGCCCACACTCTCGGTGACGGTGCACCCCTGGAGTCCATAGGGCGCAATCTTCCATTCACCACCACAAGCTTGCAGGCGGACGATTTCTACACCTTCACCGGCATCGAGCCCACCGGAGAGTATGGAATTTACATTATCCTGACAGACCCCGGAGGCAATCCGGAGAACGCGGGAGACTGGGTGGCCTGGGCTGAATGCAGGTTTGTGTATCAGTGAATTGTGAATCATTTATTTCCCAAATCGCCTGACAAGGGCATCCGGGTTGAGCAACGCATCAGGATTCAGTTTCCTGCCTTCCAGAGAATCCAGCAGTATGCCGGCGGCTTCCATTCCCATGCGAATGAATGCCTCCTTAGTCCCCCCTGCGATATGGGGGGTTAAAATCACCCGATCCTGTATGGTTAAAAATGAATGATCATGAGGCACCGGCTCGGTGGCGAAGCAATCCACACCCGCTCCTCCGATCGTCCCCTCTTCCAGGGCGCGGACAAGGACGGACTCATCAACTATTCCGCCTCTGGCGGTATTGATGATCACGGCTGTGGGTTTCATCATCCCGATCTCATTCATCCCGATCATATTGGTGGTCTCCGGCGTTTTGGGGCAGTGCAGGGAAACAAAATCCGCTTCCCGGAGCAACTCCTCCAGTCTTTCCACCCGTCGGACGTTCTTCGGGAGCCGATCCTCCGGCACGTACGGATCGTAACCGAGTACCACCATCTGGAGCGGCTGAACCAGCTCCGCCAGCCGTCGACCAATACGACCGACGCCCACTATCCCGAGACACTTCCTGAACAATTCAGTAGACCGGCTCGATAACTTTTCCCACACGCCGCTTCGAGTTTGCCGATCCATGAAGTAAAGGTTTTTGGAGAGGGCGAGCATCATCGCCAGTGTGTGTTCGGCAACAGACTGATAGTTGGCGTTGGGTGTATTGCACACAGGAATGCCGAGTTCGGTGGCGGCATCGATGTCTATGTTGTCCACCCCCACCCCGTGCTTGACCACAATCCTGAGATTCGGTGAAGCGCGCAGGACCTCCCCGGTAATCTGTCCCAGCCTCACGATCATACCGTCTATCCTTTCCTCGGCTGCCAGGGTTGCGATCAGCTCAGGCTCGGGATAGGGCGGTGTCAGGCGGTAGGAACAACGTTTTTCTAGCATGGCCAGGGCCTCATCGGCCAAAGTCGGACCCGTGAACAGAACCCTGTACGCCTTATCGGCACTCATCATCTTGAAATTCCTCCTTCTCCCGCGGTAATCGGAGATTTCATATCCGCCGGGGTCTGCAAGGACAAATAACCGCAATACCACCGGTCCAAGAATAACGGTTGACAATCGCTCTCTTTCCTTTTATCTTCCTCAATAATCATAACACACATCAGGAGGAGAAATCATGCTGATCGTGGGGGAACGCATCAACACCAGCAGAAAAAAAGTTGACGAGGCAGTCGGGGCCAGAGACGCGGCCTATATCCAGAACGATGTCAAGGCGCAGGTGGCCGCGGGCGCGCACTATATTGACGTCAACGCCGGTTCACGGCTGGGGAGCGAGCTGTCGGACGTGCTCTGGCTCATTGAGATCGTCCAGGAAGCGGCGGACGTCCCGCTGGCCGTGGACAGTCCCAGCCCCGAGGTGCTCATGAAAGCCATGGAGCGGGTACGACATAGACCCATGATCAACTCCACCACTGCCGAGAAGGAGAGGTTCGAAAAGATGCGTCCGGTAATCTCCTCAAGGGAGTGCGACATCGTGGCTCTCTGCATGGACGACCGGGGGATGCCCAGGGATGCAGCCCAGGTGCTGGAAAATGCCCGCCGCCTAGTGGCTGATCTAGAGGCCATGGGTATTGCAAGGGATCGTATTTACCTTGACCCGCTGATTCAGCCCATCAGCACGGACGTGCGTATGGGAATGGTGGCCCTGGAAGCCATTGCCCGCATCCATGAGGAACTGCCCGGGGTACACACCATCTGCGGCCTTTCCAACATTTCCTTCGGCCTTCCGGAGCGCCATCTTATCAATCGCAACTTCCTTGCTCTGGCAATGGGGGCCGGCCTGAGCGCCGCCATCCTGGACCCCCTGGATGATAAGTTGATGACCACCCTGATAACCACCCGTGCCCTTCTGGGCCAGGACGAATACTGCATGAACTACATCAGGGCCAGCCGTGAGGGAAAGCTGATTCCTTAATTCATTGGTTGCAACATCTGAACCCCTGGCCCCCAGCCGGGGGGAAATCTGACGACCTGGCCTGTCAGATAATAAAGCAGGCCAGTGTGCGCGCACAAAAATCAATGGGCACTTACAGGAACTACCCATTATGACGCGCGACCAGGACTGGCCGGGCCGGCTTTCTCTCCACCGGGATGAGGCAGGCTGAAGCTGTCTCATCAAGTTTTCGGTTCGGGGATGCATGCCTCGCAAGCTACGCCTGCCTGACACAGGCCGCATCCTCCGGTCACCACCCCGTACATGGCGTTAACAGTTGATTTGACTTTATTGTAGACGTATTTCCAGCACATCTCCTTGTCGTGGCCCGCTTCGGAGATGGCGCCTGAGGGGCACCGCCCGATGCACTCCCCGCACGTGCCGTGCGTGCTGAACAGGCAGTATTCCGTATGGATCTTGTAAGGCCTGGGGGTGGGTGTCAGCGGCATGTCGGTCACCACGGAGCCGCATCGCATGGCTTTCCCCCGCTGGGTTATGAGACCGTCGCTCAGTCCAAAGGTGCCCAGGCCGCATGCATGGGCCACGTGCCGCTCGGACCAATTTGAGGCGATCCCGACCGGCGTGTCATCCAGCCGCCGGAAATGCTGGGCATTGAAAGGGGCTACCGCTCGATAGCCGCGGGAACGGAGCGCCGCCACCACGTGATCCCGCAGGGCCATGTTGCAGATTTCCCCAAAATTACGGGCATGGGACCAGAACTTGGAGGGCAATTCGGTCTGATTCCGGTTGCTGGCTCGCACTGCCTCCGATGCGGGAAGGATCCAGGAAATAACAAAAACCGGCGACTTCTCGTCCACCTCCGCAGGGTAGACCTTCCCCAACGCCTCTGCAGGCGTCATGTGGAAGTCTCCTATAATCTTCTTGTATTCGTGGAACAACGAATCGCCGCCGTCAGCAAATCCTACCAGAGGATCATCCCAGTATCTCTGACCTTCGAAAGCCTTGGCCTTGTTCTCGCGGCTTTCCCGGACGAATCCGGTGATAATTTCCTTGAGCATTTCTTCGGGATTCGATGTGTTTTCCATCTATACCTCCTTATGTCTTATGTTCGGGAATGAGGTCTCACCGGGGACATCTGCTGAAACCTGTTGATTTTACGTCATCAGTCCTCTCACGTACCCGGATGGGGCAAGAGGAAATAATAATGAACATAGCATACCTTCCACGGCGTCGCCACCTTGAAGTTTTCCGGACACATTGACTCAGAGAACAAAGATTTGTATTATATTTATATGATGGAATACGATAATATCAGGCCTTCGGATTTCGAACAAGGACCGATACGGCCGCCCAGTGAAGCGCGCAGCCTTCTCCTCCGTGTTACGCGCAACTGCCCATGGAACAGGTGCACTTTTTGTCGTACTTACAAGGGCACGCGATTTTCTCTGCGCGACATCGGGGAGGTGAAGGCCGACATTGACGCCATGGCGGAGATCGCGGAGCGGATCAGGCAAGTGTCTTGGAGGATGGGACACGGCGGTCTGGTAAATGAAGAGGTTGTCCGCGGCGTCCACCGGAGTCCTGAAGGAAGCAGTCTCCACGTCCAGAGCGTATTGCTTTGGCTTTACCACGGGGGCAAGACGGTTTTTCTCCAGGACGCCAACAGCCCGGTGATCAAAACATCCGACCTGGTTGAAATTCTGCAGTACCTGCTGAGCACCTTTCCCAGTATCCAGCGTATCACATCGTATGCCCGCTCTCACACCATAGCGCGCAAAAGCCTCGAAGACCTGCAAGCCCTGCGCGCCGCCGGCCTCAACCGCATTCACATCGGGCTTGAGTCCGGATGCGATGCCGTGCTGGCCATGGTTCGGAAGGGGGTGAGGGCAGAGGATCATGTAATTGCGGGGCTTCGAGTCAAAGCGGCGGGAATGGAACTTTCGGAGTACGTGATCCTGGGTCTGGGCGGTCGTGCCCTCTGGCGCGAACATGCACGGGATACAGCCCGGGTGCTGACGCGAATCGATCCTCATTTCATCAGGGTCCGCACCCTGGCTGTTCCTCCGGCGGCGGAGTTGAACCGACAGGTGGCCGCGGGAGAGTTCCAGATGATGAGCGACGACGAAATCGTTGAGGAAGAGCGCCTGCTTGTCGAGTCCCTGGGGGAGGTGCACAGTCATTTTGTCAGCGATCACATCCTGAATCTGCTGGAGGAGGTGGAAGGGGTTTTGCCAGGGGACAGGGATCGCATGCTGGCGGTCATCGACCGCTACCGCGCCCTATCCGATGAGCAACGGCGACATTACAAGGTAGGCCGTCGGACCGGACGATACCGTTCCCTGGGTGACATGGAAAATCAGGCCATGCACCTTGAGGTGGAGCGAATACGCCTCCGGCTTGAACAGCTCGGGTCAGGATGGCTGGAAAATGATCTAAAAGTGTTGATGGCGGGCTACATCTAAGTGTCTGATTGTTGGGGAGTAATATTTCGAGGCTTCTTTCCTGTATACTCCGCTCAGGATATAACCTGAGCTTCTCTGATATCTACCATATACCTTGTCACCGATTTTCATTATATTTTCCAAATTTTTTCCTTGGCACTTGACAATTGAACAGTACCTTGTAAAATAATATTTACCCACTGAATTAATCAACAAATCAAGATATACCGAATAACGGTTATTCCGCTGAAAACTCCAGAAGCTACGCGGGGTTGAAACAGTAAAAGTAAATGAGGGTAAGACCTGTTGATTGTAAAACCCCTGCAGTCGAAATCGTCAGGTTTATATATCAGGGCAAACAAGGAGCATATCATGCCCCAATAAGAATTTCGGTCAAAATTTGCACCAATACCAGTAGTACATGGCAAACATCAAGATTGTTCCGGTGAAATGAAGGAGCGAGCGTACCTTTTTTCCGCGATGGGTGTTTAATCTACACAATACCAATGGCAAGGATATTTCTGTTTCTTATCATTTTAGTTCTCATCGCGTCCACGGGATCAGCCTCCGCCCAGGAGGGCGGAAACGTGGAGCGGATCGCCCCTGAACGAACGGCCATCCGGAAAGGAAGAGGGGCTGAAGTATGGGCTGCGCTGGATGGAACACCTATAACCAGGCGTGAAGTTGAATCGCACATCACGGCTCAACTGGAAGATTTTGAGCGAAGGCTCTTCAACTTGAGAAAACGTTCTCTTGATGTGTTGATCAACCGCATTATTTTGAAGAAAGAGGCGGAGAGAAGAAACCTCACCCTGAATCAGTTGATTGACATTGAGGTCAAATCCAAGATTAAACCCGTTTCTGAAGAAGAGGTGAGAAAACAGTATCTTGCAAAGCCAGCAAGAGACAGGAGAAACGTAGATCTTCAGATAAAGAGAATGCAGAAATCCATATACGCCAAAAGATATCAGTCTGCCCTGATGAAATACCTCGACAAATTGAAAAAGAACCACCGGATCGAAATTTTCCTGGAAGAGCCGCGTGTTTCCATCCATCAGGTTTCCACGAATGATGATCCCTGGATGGGAGACCGAAGGGCCCCCATCACCCTGGTGGAATTCACCGATTTCCAATGTTCCAGTTGTGCGGCGTTTCACCATACACTGTTGCGCGTCCTTCGTGAGTTTAAAGGAAAAGTGAAGCTTATTGTACGGGATTATCCTTTTGGCGGGCACGAGTTTGCAGAAAAAGCGGCAGAGGCTTCAGAGTGTGCGCACGAGCAGGGTAGATACTGGGAATATCAGGAACTGCTTTATAATAACCAGCAGGCACTGGACACGGAAAGCCTCAAGTCATATGCAGATTTTTTACATCTGGATATGAACCGGTTTATCCAGTGCGTGGAGTCGGGAAAATACGCTGAAGAGGTCAGGAAAGACAAATCGGACGGACGAAAGGCGGGGGTGGTGGGAACCCCGACCCTGTTTCTGAACGGTAAAAAAGTAATTGACCTGAGGTACGGAGGACTCAGGAATGAATTGCTGAAAGAAATACGTCTTGCTGAAAAGAAATCACACCAGCTCTCCCCTATGGAAGAAGCAATAGGCCGGTAGAGGCGTTAATGAATCAAGATTGAGCGCCTGACTCCCAACATGGCGGCTGACACGCGTGATCCGCGTTATCATGACCAGTGTTCGAAAAAGACAAATCAGCAAAGTGGAAAAGAGAGATTCCACCTGGTTGCTATCAACCATATATTGATTGAAGGAAAGGAATAATATGAATCGCTGTGTTAACTTTGTAAAAACTGTTGTTGTCTGTTTTTCCCTCGTGATGCTGGCCCTCCTCATAGCGTACGAAGGGGTGTTGGCCAACTCGTCAGACCGCACGCCTGACGGTGCAACCGGCGGGCCGGTCACGGAGATTAATTGTTCCTTCTGCCACAGCTCCCGCTCATCGCTCCCTTCGCCGGACCACAATACCTGCATCGCGTGCCACGATTCTTTCAGGATAAACTCCGGCGGCGGCGAGCTGAGGCTGGAGGGAGTGCCCGAAACCTACATACCGGGTCAGCGATATATGCTTTCGGTCCATCTGATGCAGCCCGGAGCCATGAGGCGGGGCTTTGAGCTGACCGCCATGGATGAAGCAGGGAACATGGTCGGGCAGTTTGCCGTGACTGATCCTGCGCGCACTTCTCTCAGCGACAACGCCGGCACAATCCCCGATTATGTGAAGCACACGGCTGCAGGAATGGACACCGGAACTCCCGATCAGGCGCCAGGGTGGAACGTGGACTGGATTGCTCCCTCTGATTCGCCGGAAACGGTAACATTCTATGCAGCGGGGGTTGCTGCCAATAATGCAAGCGGGGCCAGTGGTGATTACGTCTATAGCACTTCGGTGAATTCATCACCTGGCGCCGCTTCGTGCCTTATCGACCTGAGCCAGGCCATGGCGCAGTTCTCCTGGAATGGCACTACCTACGTGATGGACATTCTTAATCTCACCGCCGCTGGATTAGATGCTTTCTTAGATGTGCGGTGGGAGCTTGACCCGAACACAGCAGAATGGGCCTTAGCAGGCTTAAGCCCTGATGAAACCCCGACACCGGGAGGGCCGGTGGATATCACCAACGCCCAGGCGATGTTCGATGGGTGCAGTTTAAACTGGAGCGATGTGAGGGCGGGCGGAGTGTCTTACGGCCTTGACTGGCGCTTCAATGAGAGTTCCCTTGGCTGGGATCTGGTCGATGTGCACACGTTAATGGAATGAAAACGTGCGGGATGGAACGTCCGCCTTTAAAAGGTGGATAAAGAGTTTATCATTATTGATTTTTCCGGGGAAAAAGATTTTTTTGACGGGATAACGGGATGAGCGACATTTTACATTGATTTTCCTGTTATCCCGTCAGAACTTTTCCTCTATGAAACTATCGCAGGAAAAGCCGGCAGCCCACACATTTGCGACGAAACGATATGTTATTTATCCGGTCTGCTTACCTTTATTCTTCCATAAAACAGATATTCCTCCTACGGATAAAAATCCTTTTTTGCTGACCGGCTTCGTACTGTAGTTTACGAAACACGTAATTAGGGACTTCTGCAACGAAAGGAATTTTATTGCTGAGTTCTTCGAATACCAGCGTATGCGTCCATCCCTTCTCGATTACCCGGGTTAATACCACGGAAAATAGATTTTCTTCCTTTATTTTTTCTAACAGGGGACGGTGCTCTTTTACAATCATAACCTCCTCACCCCTGACTCCGAAATATACCTGCTTCTGCGGAATTTTCTTGTCATAAAAAGCCTTGAACACAAGCCCTTTGTGCAAAATATGTACTTCCTTTTTTGCGGGATCAACATGGACTACATTTCCATGGAAAATGTTCTCCATGCCGGTAAAGACAGCAATTCTGCAGGTCCGTGGGAAAAAATAGACTCGATTTTTCTTTCCCGTCTGCTCTATCTTTCCATCCAAGAGGACTGATATCACATCCCCGAGAATGAAAGCCTCCTCCTGGTCATGGGTTACGTGAAGGGTGGTGACATGGAAATCCCTGTGGATTTCTTTGAGCAACTCTAAAAGTTCCCTCCGGATAGGGGGATCCAGGGAACTCAATGGTTCGTCGAGAAGGAGGATCTTGGGCCGTGTGAGCAATGCCCTGGCAAGGGCAACCCGCTGCTTTTCCCCGCCGCTCAGAATGCGAGGCATGGTCATGAGTCTCTCGCTGATCTGGAGCTTTGAAATGAGTCTGTCGAGAAGAGCTTGATAATCCTTCCCGGGTATCCCTTGCACCCGAACCCCGAATAAGATGTTATCCAAGACAGACAGGTGAGGGAAAAGGGCCAGATCCTGAGGCACGAAGCCTATGCCCCTGGACTCAGGAGGTAATGTAGAGACATCCTTTCCATTGAGGTATATTTTCCCGCTTTTTTGTCGATGAATCCCGGCAAGGGTTTCAAGAAGGATGGTCTTGCCCGCCCCGCTGGGACCCAGGAGAACATAGTATTCCCCTTTGTGTATCTCAAGATTTATTCTCTCCAGATGAAAACCCTTCATCCAGATTTGCATATCTTCAAGACGGATCAAAATATCAGTTCTTTTCCGGACACGAGTCTGAGGATCAATAACCCACTCAGGGCGGTCAAGATCAGGAGCGCAACCATGGTCAGTGCCCTATCGATATCTGCCGAGGCGAAGCTGAGATAAACAGCCGTGGGAATCGTTTCAGTCTTCCCCGCTGCCGCTCCCACCAGGGTTATGGTTGCACCGAATTCCCCTACAGCCCTGGCCCAGGACACAATGCCCGCTCCTATCAGTCCGTTCTTTGCCAGGGGGAGGGTAACTTTGAAAAATGACTTGAAGCTGGAACAGCCCAGGGTACGAGAAACTTCCTCATAGCGGGAGGGAATCTGATCATAGGTGCTTTTGAGAAGCCTGACAGCCAGGCCCACGATTATGGTAAACTGCGCGACAACTATCCCCGGCAGGGCAAATACAATGGGGAACAGGTGCGTCTGAAAGTTCCGGCCGACGGGACTGCTGAATAAAATGATAAGAAGCGCACCCAGTGCCACAGGAGAGACGAACACAGGGATATCCAGCAGGGTGTCGACCAGCATTTTGCCTGGAAACTGTTTCCGGGAAAGGATATAGCTGGCGGGGATTGCAAAAATCAGGGCTAAAATGGTAGCCAGTGTCGCGCAGACCAGGCTTAACATGATTGCATGGCCTACGGCGGGAGTCTGCAACAAAACAAGAAGAGAAGAAGGTCTATAACGGGTGTAAGTATACCCCATGAGGAGGAGGTAGTACGCCACTAAGAATCCTAATGAAGCAAGAAGGAGCAAAGGAAAGAGAGAGAATCGCTTAAACATTCTACCATCCTTCCGGAAGTTTAAAATCTCCCCCTATGCGGGCTTGGGGCGCGTACCTGCGCGCTTCGTTTTCTTCCATGATATATCCGCGATCCTGAAGGATCTTTTTTGCAAAAGGAGATGTCACGAAACGCACAAATTTTTCAGCCAGGTCGCGGTTGCGGGTAAAACGTGCAATGGCAATGGGTATATAGGCAATTCGCCGAATTTCTTCTGGTTTGAGGAGTATGGTCTCTATCCTGCTAGGATTCCAAAACCCGAATACTCTCCATCCCATCACCGCATCTGCCGCACCCATTGCAATCGTGTTTGCAGTTCTTGCGCAGCTCTCTGCGTAACTATTTATTTTCGGACGTAACAGCATGGAAAGACCATTTGCCTCGAAGACCTCAACTGCATAAAGGCCTACACATACTACTCTGGGATTGGCAATGATCAACCTGATATCCTTGCGGGCCAGATCTTGGAGGCCGTTGATATTTTTAGGATTCCCTTTCTGCACATTTATGGCCGGGACCAAGTAGGCCACGATCCGAAGAGAACCTTTGTCCACTGCTTCAGCCCTTATGGCCCTCTCCATGAAGTCCGGAGAACCGGGCATGTATATATCACCCCGCCCGGACAATAGCATCTGGGAGAGCATTTCCCCGGATCCGCCGTAGTGTGCAATCACCTCGGTTCCGGTCTTTTTAGTGAAAAAGCCCGATATTTCTTCCATGGCCGGTTTGGAGGCCGATCCGATAAAGACCGAGAGTGTATCGGCATACAGTGGTGAGACAGGAAAATAACAGAGGAAGGTGAACATAAGGATGTATCTAATCTTCATGGATCGCGTGCGCAAGACTTTGTCCTTTCTCGAATGGTTCTTACGTTTCGTCCTATTTGACTCTCCACCCCATTACGGCGATATGGCAGTATTTCTTCCGACGACTATCCACAGGTCAGTAATACATACTAAAAGCCCTGATAGCCATAATGAATATACAAAATGACCGCTGCTCCGGTCAATAATAAAACTGATAATGAACCCTGCGCCCGGTGTTCCAGAGCATGCGCTCCCTGGACGTTGCGGCCGTTGTTCCTGCCTGAGCCATGGACATCTTCATTGCCAAGAGAATCCAGTGGAAGACGTGCAATCCTTTCCCTGCGACACCCCTGATTTAGAAAAAACTGTTGAAAGTCAGTTGGAAGATGTCTCAGGATTGTGGTACGGGCTGTGTCCGAAATACTATTGAATTATTTCCCCTCGCCCCCGCTAGGGTGTCGATAAATGAGGGTTACATGGATTCGGTCCTTGTAAAATCAAACAAGTTGCCCGATCAATATGGTTAATTCCTGCGATTTTCGACAGCCTCGAAGTGGGGAGAGGGGGACAGAGAAGTTCCGTAAGCCATCACCATTTTCATGCTCCGCGGGTGCGGCACCTGCATGACAATTATGTTGAAATGCGCGCATTTAAAGGCGCTGTTGAGAAGACCGCACATTCGCGCGGGGGGTTGAAAAATCTCCCTGGAATCCGGGGTTCGGATCTGGAACATCCCCCGGCAATGTGGGTTCTCTTTCGCAGCACAAGCCTATCCCCCATGGAAATGCTTCTTAGCCACCGGTACGCCAGGCCGTTTTTGAATCAACCTCGTAACGGCCAAACAGCTTGGAATGAATAATGGCCACGGTGCGGTAGGCGATGTGTGCCAGCTTTGAATAAGGCAGGTAGCACACCAGGAGAAAAATGAACACCAGGTGGAGGAAGTAAACCGAGTATGCGCCGGTCGAAAGCTCCATAAGCCTGAAAGCTTCCGCCAGGAAGCCGGTGAGCGTCACGACAAACAGATTCAAAGGAAGGAACCAGTCCCGATATTGGCTCCGCGTCTTGTTCTTCCCGGGCCAAAGCCGGTTGAACAGAATGAGCACACAACCGACCAGCAGCAGCGCCCCTCCCAGATTACCCAGGATTTTGAGGGGACTGAAGAAATCACGAGAGACTTCCGCCTCGAGGATGTGGACGCCGAGAAACATTGCAAACGCGGAAAAAAAGCACGCGAGAAACCCATAGAAAATGGCCAGGTGACCGAGGTGCATGGGCCTGTTCTCCTTGCATTCCCCGAGCCGACTGTGACTCAGGATTTCGACCCCGGTCGCCAGGAGGCTGCTTCCCACGCTCTTTCCATTCCGTATACGGTCCCCCGGGAAGTGCATGTTAATCCGCTCCCAGAATCTGCCCACCCCCACGGCTGTCATAATAACAGCAAAGGCCGCGGCTGTCAAAAAGATCAAGGCTATGTGAAAGTGTGGGAAGAACTCGAGAAATAGCACATCTCCGGTTGGGATATCCAGTCTTCCCCGGATCCAGAGATCGACCAGAAGCAGCAAGACAGGCACAGCCAGGAGTATCGGCAGGTATGCGAGTCTCTCCATGGCACGGGCCAAGGGGCGAGGGAAAGCATAATTCGCAATGGTATACTGTCGCAATGCGGCCAGAAGGTCCGCCGGGTTGCTTTCCCGGGGGCAGTGCCTCGAGCAGTCGTTGCACTGGTGGCAGAGCCAGATGTCAGGGCTGCTCAGCAAACGGTCCTTCAGTCCCCATTGTGCCCAGAGCATTTCTTTTCTGGGAAAAGGGTTCTCGTCAGGGGATATGGAGCAGACCCCTGAGCACGCAGCGCACTGGAAGCACTTCTTGACCGAATCCCCGCCCAGGTTCTTCAGCCGGCGGATGAACTCCAGATCCGGATTCACTATGTTTCGATTATTCATGATCTAACCTCTTCAGGAAAACCCTTTGAAAGGGTTAGGCCCCACAGCTTTAAGTGTCTCCATAAATTCCGCGATGATGCCGGGGATCGTTCGGTATTCGTCCATGGCCAACTGGAGAAAGCGGACGCGCTCGGACTCCAGGGCGAGACGATCCAGGGTCTCCTGGATCTTCCCAATCCTGTACTCGGCCAGCTCGCTTCCCTTGATAAAGTGGCACTGGTAATCTTCCCCGTGTTTGCAGCCTATCAAGAGGATACCGTCAATCCCCTTGGAAAGGGCGTCGGCGATCCATACCAGATGAACTGATCCGATACATCTCAGGGGAACAACGCGGACGCTCGGGTCTATACTCATACGGGCAAGGCCGACAAGGTCCAGCGCCGGGTATACGTCATTTTCGCAGACAAACGCGAGCACCCTGATTTTTTCCTCGTCCTCGTCAGGGACATCGATGGACTTGATCATGGAGGCGACGATATCGATGGAGTAGTCTGCGAAGGAAATAATCCGCTCCGGGCAGCAGCCCAGGCAGATTCCACATCTCCTGCAGCGCGAAGGGTTCGGCAGAGGGGTTCCCTTCTCGTTCTCGTTGTACATGCCGAAAGGGCACTCTTCGGTGCAGCGCTTACAGTCGGTGCATCGTTGCAGGAACAGATCCGGGAAGGAGGTGTCTCCCGATCTTGGATGGACTGCTGTCCCCTCAGCGGTCATCTCCACGCACTGTATAGCCTTGAGAGCTGCCCCCCTGGCGTCCAACTGACAGGCTTCCCCATCCATAGGCTGCCGGACGCACCCCGCGGCGTATATCCCTGTCCTCTGCGTCTCAAAGGGGAAGCAAAGGAAGTGGGAATCGGGGAACCCGTACTTTAATGTCGGCAGCTCCCCTCCTTGCCGGTACTCGAGTTTGAGGATTTCCTCACCCAAGGTGGACGGAACCATCCCAGTGGCCAGGACTACCATGTCAACTTTTACCCCGATATGCTCTCCAAGCAGTGCGTTGTCCATGGTTACAAGCAGCCGCCCGTCGTCGGTCTCTGAGACGCCCGACACATCCCCCTTGGTCAGAAATATCCCTTCGTCTTCCTGCATCCGGGCATAGAATCGCTCATACACCCCGGGAACCCGCATATCTTTATAAAAAATGAATATCCCTATCTCCCGGGCCGTCTCCCGGAGGTACGCGGCTTGCTTGAGCGATGTCATGCAGCAGAAGGATGAGCAGTAGGGCAGATGATTGTCGTCACGAGAGCCTGCGCACTGTATGAAGGCCACTCTTTCCGGAATCCTCCCATCAGAGGGGCGAACGATTGAACCGGTGGAAGCCATCGTCTCCATTTCCACACTGGTGATCACGTCGGCGCTGCGTCCGTAGCCCAGGTGACCGAGCTTCGTCGCATCGTAGGGCCTGAAACCGGTGGAAAGGACTATGGAGCCTGTCCGGAAGGAGATCTCTCCATCCGGTCCTGCGGTGGTGACGTCAAAGGCGCCCGGTCCCCCGGAAATCTTTGCGATCTCACTGGAAACGAGCGTCCGAATCCGAGGGTTCTCCTCAACCTTGCGAATCAGCAGATCGATCCCTGTATCCTGAAGGTCATGGTACGGCGGTTGCTTGGGGAACTGCTTGTTGAGCCCGGACACCCAGCCTCCCAGCCTGGGTGACTTCTCCACCAGCGCCACATCGTATCCGGCATCGGCTGCCTCCACGGCGCAGGTCATACCCGTGATCCCGCCGCCTATAACCAGGATACTCTTTTCGCCCGCTTCCAGGTACGGCTCGGGCAACTGGATCTTCCGGGCTTTAACGATTCCCATCCTCAGGCAGTCCCCGGCCAACGAGGAGGTTTCCTCCTCCCCGGCGCGGTGGCACCAAGCGACTTGTTCTCTTAAGTTGACCCGTTCCACCACCATCGAAGGGAAGTTGAAAATATCGGTATTGACGCGTTGAGAGCACGCTGCAACCACTACTGCGCTGATCCCTTCATTCTCGGCATCCTCGATGATGACTCGGGTTCCTTCTTCTTCACAAAGAAACGGGTGGACTCTGCACACCTCGACGTGATACTCGGAAGTAGCCAGACTCCGAAGCTTCTCGATGTCCAGCGACTCTCCGATGCTGCATCCCGTGCACAGGTATACGCCGACTTTTTTTTCCATGGCTATCCGTACCTCACAACGTCCTGGATGGCTTTTAGGGAGATGCCGGTGGAGTTCCGCACGCAAAAGGCTACATCCGCAGGAGCATTCGCCACGCCGCCGGCGTAGATTCCCCCTTTTGGAGCAACAGAAGACATGAACCCGTACTCGTCGCAGCGGAGAAGGGTAGCCGTCTTTTGGTCCATCTGATTCGGGACCATCCCTGTGGCCAGGACGACCAAATCGGCCGGGACCTTGAGCTTTGATCCCATGGACGTGTCCTCTGCCTCCACGATTAAGTTCCGCGTTGGTAAATCCTCCTTTATCACGGCCACTTTCCCCTTCACCATTCGGACGCCTTCGTCGGCCTTCACTTTGAGATAGAAGTCCTCGTAACACCCCGGTGTGCGCACATCGATGTAAAATATCCACACGCGGGCGTCCGGGTTCTGCCCGCGAACATACAACGCCTGTTTCAGGGAAACCAGACAGCACACGGCCGAGCAGTAAGGGAGGTGGTTCTCGTCCCTTGATCCCGCACACTGTACGAAGGCAACGTCCCTGGCCTCTTTCCCGTCGGAGGGACGAGTGATTTTTCCCTCCGTATGACCGTCAAGGGCGGCAAGGCGCTCCATCATCACATTGGTGATGACATTGGGAAATCTTCCGAACCCGAGATTCTCGATGGTTCCCGCGTCATAGGGCCGCCAGCCCGTAGCCATTATAATGGACGCGACCTTGAGCCGGAGGATGGTGGACTTATTATCCAGCTCGATGGCGCCCGCGGGACAGGCTGGGACGCAACGGGCGCACGTTCCGCCCGGGCATACCGAATCGTCGATGACGTACTTCATCGGAACGGACATCGGATGGGGAAGATAGATGGCCCGGGTCCTGTCGAGACCATAGTTGAACGCGTTGTCCCTCTCCACGGGGCATGCTTCCACACATTTGCCGCATGCGGTACACCTCTGGGTGACGTATCGAGGGGCCAGGTGGAGTGTGACTTCAAAGTCTCCAGGTTCCCCGGAAACCGCCTTCACTTCCGCCTGTGTATAAAGCCGCAGCTTTGGGTTGCGGCGGATGCGCTGGAAGTTGATCTCCATGCCGCATATGGGCGGGCAAAGCTTCGGAAAATACTTGCCCATCTGAATGGCGCGACCTCCCAGGAAAGGATTCTGCTCCACGAGCACCACCTCGAACCCCGTCTCCGCCGCCTCGATGGCCGCGGTGATCCCGCTGATACCGCCTCCCACCACAAGGATGGGAGATCGGGCTGTGCCTCTTTTTCCATTATCGCTCATCCGCGATCTCCGTTCTCTAGGCCTTCACCGGTATTTTAAAGCTAAACTTGGGAGCCGGCGCGTCTACCATGTCCTTCACAGTCACCTGAGCGCCCGCGGACCGGAGCGGGCGGGAACTCCGAAAAATCTCCTCCGCAGAAACCCCGTGTCGGCTCTTGACCTTGGTTCCCGCTCCATGGAAAGCGAACGGCATGATGGGGGCAGGAACTTTGGGTAATGTGTAACCCATCGCCCTGTCCCCACGTTCATGCCCTTTCCAATGCTATTTGATCAACTGAACGCAGGGCTTGGTAAAGAAGTTCCACTCTCCGGTCTCGGGGTCATATCGAGAATTGACGAAAACTTTCCAGTTCTCTTCGTCCAGTTGAGGGTAGTCGGCCCGGTAGTAGTATCCAGGGTATCGGGTCTCTTTCCTGAACAAGATGTGGCGGAGGTGCCCTTCAGCCGCCCAGATGCGGTGGTAGTTCTCCCAGCAGCGCATCAACTCATGCAGGTCAGGGGCGGCCAGATGGACGGAGTCCTCTTTAAGCAGGGTCAGGTATTCCAGTGCGTCTGTCAGCATATTGTCATTGGTGGTAAACCAGGTCGATGTCCCTCCAACGTATTCGTCCATGATCTTGTTGAGCCGGAGCAGCAACATTTTCGGGAGGATGTAGTTCGGGTTTACTTCCGGGGTGACGCTGTAGCCGGCGTGCTCCTCGAAGGTCCTGATGGGCTTGTAAATCTCATCGGCGTATTCCTGGGCGGGCTTCCCGACCGCGGGCGAGAAGTCTGCGTGCTCTTTCACGAAACGCACGGCTGATTTCCCGGCGATGCGGCCTTCGGTGTGGGAGCCGGAGGAGAACTTGTGGCCTGAAGCGCCCACCCCATCGCCGGCGGTGAAAAGTCCCTGGACGGTGGTCAAGCGGTTGTAGCCCCACTGATACTCCGGCGGAGCGATATCCGCCGGACCGCTTACCCACATCCCGCAGCATCCGGCGTGGGAGCCCATTAGGTAAGGCTCGGTGAGAACAATTTCCGAGTGTCGCTCCTCGGGAGCGATGTTAAGCCCGGCCCAGAGCCCGGCCTGGGAAATCGTCATGTCCAGGAAATCCTCCCACGCTTCGGCCTCCAGTTCCCGGACCTTCTTTTTGTCGTTGTTTACCGAGTCGAACAGTGCCTTCATGGCCGCCGGGGTTTCCATGTACACCGGACCCCGACCCTCGCGCATCTCCAGCATCATCAGGTGGTTGCGCAGGCACGTGGCCGTCACCGCGGCACTGCCGTATGGCTCATATTTCTTGAGCTCTTCCGCGTTGCGGACCATGTAATCCTCGCCGTAGGAGTTGCAGGCCTTGGCCTTGAACAAAAGGAACCACGCCCCCACAGGCCCGTACCCGTCCTTGAACCGCGACGGGACGAAGCGATTCTCCATCAGCGTCATCTCGGCGCCGGCCTGGATGCCCATGGCATAGGTCGAGCCCGCGTTCCACACGGGGTACCATGCCCGGCCCATGCCCTCTCCAATGGATCGAGGTTTGAAAATGTGGACAGCGCCTCCGCACGCCAATATCAACGCATTGCACCGGAAGATGTAAACTTTGTGCTCCCGAAGGCTGAAACCCACTGCCCCGGCGATGCGATTCGGCTCCTTTTCGTCCAGCAAGAGCTTGACGATGAACACCCGCTCAAAGATGTTCTCCATCCCAAGAGCCTTTTTTGTCGCCTCGGCAACGATCGGTTTGTAAGATTCGCCATTGATCATGATCTGCCACTTGCCCGAGCGGACGGGCCTGCCGCCCTCCTTCAGCGTCTTGCCTTCATCCCCGTGCTGCTTCCAGATGGGAAGCCCCCAGTCCTCGAACAACTGTACGGTTCCATCCACGTGCCTGCCCACATCGTAGATCAAATCCTCGCGCACGATCCCCATCAGGTCGTTCTGCACCATCTTCACATAATCAACGGGGCTGTTCTCCCCCAGGTACGTGTTGATAGCCGAAAGCCCCTGAGCCACCGCGCCGCTGCGCTCCATAGCCGCCTTGTCCACCAGGGTTATTCGAATGTCTGAACACCACCGTGATGCCTCGTAGGCTGCGCCGCAGGCAGCCATCCCTCCTCCGATAATCAAAAGGTCCGTCTCAATCTCGACGATTTCGGGTTCGATCAGTGTTCTGGTTGTGGTCTCTTCGCTCATCATAAATTCTCCTCGCTCTTTACGCTGAAGGGTTAGAAAGGTCTTTTCCTTTCTCGTTGAGTAGGTTCTCGTTCTTCAAGTCTTCATCCGAAACGTCGGGCAACCCTTTGTAGGGTTCAACAGAACCCTCGGGCAGGGTGTGCGTTGCGAACTTGAACCGTTTGATCTTCCCATTGCGGAACTTGACCGTCCACATGATCGAGTCGGTACTTTTCAAGGGAATCAGGGAGGCGCCCAGCGGCACGAAGTCCGCATAACCCCTTACCTCAATGGCCTGCTGCGGACAGATCTTGACGCAACTGTAACACTCCCAGCACGCATCGGGCTCCTGGTTGTAAGCCTTCATGGTCTCCGTATCAAGCACCATCAGGTCGTTCGGGCAGATATACTGGCATGCTGTTTTATCCTGCCCCTTGCATCCGTCGCACTTTTCAGAAATGACAAAACTTGGCATCCTTCTTTTTTCTCCTTTCATGTTATTAGTGGTGGTTGTAGTCGGTGAGCTTGTAACTTTTAAGGATCTCCTTATCGGAGAGGAGCATCGCCCATCTGACACACAATACTAAAGATTGCCGTGAAGATCATGCGGAATGGACTGTGTAGGAGTTTTCAACAGGAGAAATGTGCGTGTTCAGGGCTTTTGGCATAAAAATTTCGTACAATGTCAATGTAAGCCGTTTCCGATACCCGGAAAGCAACGAAAAGGCTCGATAGTATCCTGAATTTCAAAGAATCTTTAATAACTCATCTTCAATGACCTCCTGTTTATCAATTCAAGAGTATTGTTCGTGTCCTTTTCTTAAAAATATTGATCTCTTGAGGTTTCGGCTTTTCAGCAAGACCGAATCACTTAAAAAAAGAACAATAATAAACACGGATATAGTGTGTTCATGCCCTCTCTAATCAGAAATATTGCAGATCATTTGCTTTTCTTCTAAAATAAAATCTTTTGTCATTCTTGCCATTTCCCTGTAAAAATCGATTTCAGCGGCTTCGATTACCTTCTCACAAAATTCGGGTATCCATTGTATGATATGTTTCTTGAAAAACTCTTTTTCTACCTTTAAACACCTTTCAGCCGTTTCTCTGTCATTCCTGTTCCATGCAAGGTTTTCCTGTTCTATTATTTTTTGCATAAATTCAAGCTCAATACTGATGTGATCTGGAATTGATTCAAACTTTTCATCTATCTTTAACCCATAATGCTCGACCCAGTTTTTCATGTCCACTGTGCATTCACCCCAGTATTCGCCCACTCTTCCTGTACTGTCAGGGACATAAATAGACTCGTATGGGGCAATGTGCTTGCCGGGGCCTATAAAAAGGGCTGCATACTCACAGGCCAGCTCTTCCTCTACCCGCTCTAATGGCCTGTTAAAAAAGGCTAAATCAATATCAGCGCCTCCATCGATAAGGAGGTTAAATACCCTGGTCTGTATCATCTCCTTTAACTGTTCACTATCCAATTCCTTCTTGAATATTCCGGCAAAGAAACCATAAATATGGCTTCTCTTCTTTGCAATTTCAGAAAAAGTATCTGTAATCATGGCACCCTTTATCTATATCTATAGGCTATTGAAAAAGCATTCAATCAGTAAGCTGCTTTTGCATGATCCCCATACAGGTAAGGTAAAGAAAGGTAAAGACAGGGAGGGCATTGCCTCCCTCCCTGTATAATATTTTTAGTCTTTTAAACCTTTCTCACTTTAACAACAGTATCCATCCATCTCTGCTGACCGCCGATGGGGTCTGTGGAATTGGGTATTATCCAGTTAGGATGCTCACCTTTGTCTTTCCACCATTTGAAATTGAGGTCTTTGTCATCGTCTCTGCCAAACGGAGCTTTATTACCTGAGGCATATCTCCCATACTCCCAGTGGCCGCAGTGATACGAGATAGATATAGCGGACGGATGAACCCCATTGGTTACCTTTGCCCTTGTCATTATCTTGCCGATGCTCGATGAAACTTCTATTTTGTCGCCGTTTTTGATGCCGAACTTTGCAGCGGTCTTGGGATTGATCAACGCTGGGTTTGCATGAAAGTCCTCGGTAAGAAACTTACAGTTCTGGGTCCTTGAGTGGGTTTGTGTCCTGACTTTATAGGTGGTCAGGATTAGCTCATCATCCGACATCTTCTGGTGCTCTGGAACAGGATAGTATGTGGGTATCGGGTTCCAGCCCTTTTTCTTTAATGGCTCGGAATAGATGGCAAGCTTGCCGCCGCTGCCCCTGTCGATTTTATCAGGCTTGAAACCCTTGTACGCCACGCCATCAATCATCTGGCCCACATAGTTGCTGCCCTTCTTGGTGTCGTATCCGGCTTGCTTTTTACTTGGCTTGTAAATCACGCCTGTCTTTTCATCAACCTTTGTTCTTTTCAGATCTTTTTCCTTGAGCTTCTTTTCCTGCTGGTGATAATGGGGCTTTTCATTGGGGTCATACCAGGCGCCATGCTTCAGCATATACTCAAAACCGCCAGCCTCTTTTACGCCGGGCGTTGAGTTGCAATAAGTCTTCACAAGCTCCTCATGATTCTTAAATGGAAGCTCAATCCCCAGTTCAGGGGCTATCTCACAGAGGAACTCAGTAAGAGGCTTGGTCTCACCAAGGGGCTTCACCACAGGCTGCCTTATGAAATACTCATGAATCTGATCCCCCGAAGCATGACCCATGGCGTCCCATCTCTCAAGATAAGTAGCCGCAGGGAATACAAGGTCTCCCAGAGAACCAATCTCACTGTAAGCCACATCATAAACAACGAGATGGGGAATTATGCTTTCGTCCTTTAAGATGTTGATATTGTCCTGACAATCCCCATTTACATAGGGCGGGTTGTAGCAGTATACAAAATAGACGTCAGGCCTTCCGGCTTTGCCTTCCCTGATCACCCCCAGCACATCCTGACATGCTCCATGAGTGGGATAGGCAACTTGCCCTTTATAACCATTAGAGACGTCTAATTTTTTTGGCTTCTTGGAATATTTTTTACCGAACGCCTTTTTAAACGGATCCTTCCACTTGGCGCCGACGGGCTGACAGTAACCGCCTGGAACATTGATATAGCCGCAGATCGCATTCAGCATTATCAGAGCCCTTTCATTGTTTGCTCCTCCATAGTGAGCTACAAGCCCTCTATAAGAAATGGCGACGCCGGGCTTTGCCTTTGCAAATGCAATGGCAAGGCTCCTGATCTTGGATGCTGATACTCCACTCTCCTTTTCTGCCCATTCAGGGGTGAATTTCTTGAGATGGTCTTTAAGCTGCTGGACAGTGACATTTGTCCATTTGGTGATGAATTTCTCGTCATAAAGACCTTCCTCCACAATCACATGCGCCATGGCAAGGATAACGGCAGTGTCAGTACCCGACTTTATGGGTATCCACTCCGTCGATCTCGCGGCTGTATTTGACAGCCTTACATCAAAGGTATAGAGCTTTGCACCTCTGGCCATACCTTCAACAAGTCTCTGTGCCACAGGAACATGGTTTGTATGGGCCTCAAACACATTGCTCCCGAAATTTAATACCATGTTTGTGTTTTTTACGTCCCACATATCATAGTGCTTTCCCCATGTCAGCTCCTGACCCACCCATTTACTGCCCTCGCATATAGATGTATGACCGGCTTTCGTTCCAGAACCATATGCGGGGAGGAAATACTTTGTGACGATGGTACTTGTGGTATCCTTCATCCTTCCATAGTGGAGCATGAACTTTTCAGGGTGCCCCTCATCCTTAAGTTTTTTCATCATTGAGACGAATTCCCTCTTTGCCTCATCCCATGAAATCCGCTTCCACTTCCCGCCGCCGCGAGGTCCCACCCGCTTCATTGGATAGAGAAGCCTGTCCGGGTCGTAAACCTGGCCGACGCCGCCTTGCCCTCTTGCGCAAAGGACCCCATTGGTACGCGGGAGTTTTGTGTTACCCTCAATCTTCATGAGCCTGCCGTTTTCAACATAGGCAACAATACCGTCTCTGGTAACGCACTGCCAGCATGCTGACGGGACGGCCTTCCTCTCTTTCCTTGTTGTCGGAGAAATATCCTTGAACCCCCACTGGAGGGCATCCATTTTGCCTCTAAGAACCCCGGCCTCCGCTTTATTGAGCTTTAACCCTGTGAAGGCGACGGCGCTGAGCGCACCAAGCTTAAAAAGGTCCCTTCTGGCTAACTCTTTCGTTTTCATAGGTATTGTCCCTCCTGTTTCCGTTACGCATAGGGTCCTTCTTGCCAGATCTTTATCTGATACTGACTGTTTGCCTCTTTCCTGATATCCTCACCCTTTTTCAGTGCATCATTTATTCTCTTGCTGTTCTTCCCGATGTAATAAACCATTGGTTTTGTGCCCTTATCAGGGAGTAAAACATCTGCCTTTTTTCCTCTGAGTATCTTCGAAACCTCACTGTTCGGATCATTGAGATCACTAATGATCCTCGCCCTTGCCTGACAGGTATTCACACAGGAAGGAATAACACCCGCAGCAAGCCTATGCTCACAGAATGTGCATTTATGCGCCGGATTCTCATCTGGGTCTCCACCTGCCTTCTTGCCGGGATCGAAAGACCTTACTTTGTAGGGACAGTTCCTGAGACACTCGCCACATCCGATACACCTGTCCTGGTCAATAAGAACCACCCCATCGGGCCTTTGATACGTAGCCCTTTTTTTAAATGTTATACCTTTAAACTCAGCCTCGATTGGGTCAACGGGACATACCGGTACGCACGGGGGGTCCGCACAGTGATTACAAAGCCATGGCACGAAATCCGTTTTGGTACCTGGATATTCACCATGCTCATAATACATTACCTGAGATATGAACACTCCAAGCCTCGTGTCAAACTCGGTCTTGCAGGCAATGGCACATGCCTTGCAACCAATGCACCTGTCAAGGTCGATTATGAATGCCCATCTTTCACCTTTCACACCTGCCTCCAACTTCCCGGGGACAGAAAGGACGCCGGCCCCTCCTGCTATCCCTACGGCAACACCAGAAACCTTAAGAAATTCCTTTCGGGTCATCCCTTTTGTATCTTTTCCCATTTGTTTCCTCCTTATCGAATAGTCGAAGCTGGGGTGGATCTTGATGGATGAGACGTTCTATCCCCGACAAATTGTAGGCACAGCCCGGGCCTGCAGCGTTTCACCTGCACTGCCTGGGCCTATAGATCCATTATTATCTATTTTGCAAAAGGAAAGAGAGCACAAGAAAGGTATTATATTTCTTTACTGATCTAATTGGTAAACATTAAATTTATACATTGTCAAGTAAATTTTTTTAAACTGTTAATGCAATATGATTATGTCACCCCTCTTTAAAAATCTGCGGGAATATGACTTTTTTGCTTGACAACGCCATCGGCATTTTATAGTATACCAAACTTGTAAAGAATGGTGCATTTGGTCGAAGCGGCAAAGTATGGAAAAGACTGGAAATCCCGCTGGCCTTTACTTGGTCATTTTTCAGCGGAAATCAATTAAGTTCTGAATGAGGGTCGGCGCGCGGCCTGGTCCTTATGATGTTTTTGTGGAAAAAGATTGATTTTGGGTGGACGGAGGATTCAAAGCAGCAAGCGTTGCCACTGTTAACATGAATGTTTTGCAAGGAGGATTGAGAAAAATGATTCAGAATCGCTCAAAGCTACTAATGGTTTTTATGATCATCGCACTTGTCCTCGGGATCAATCACGCCGCCTGGGGGGCCGCGGAAGCCGATGCCGGTTCCGATCAGCACGAGGTGGGGTTCGGAGCAACTATACAGCTCGACGCGACGGGAAGCACCGGCGAAGGAGATCTTACCTACCGGTGGGAACAGATTCTGGGGCCCCGGGTGACGCTTTCGGATCCAACAAGCCCCACACCCACGTTTGTTACTCCTGATTTTCTGGACAGCATTATGCCAAGCGCGCATGAGCGCTTCGGCGTGGTGGGGCTGGAGCCCAACAATATCACCCTGACCTTCCGGGTCACAGTCACCGATGCCTCGGGCGAGACCGATACGGACGACGTTGGGATCGAGACTGCTTCAGGCCACACCACGGGCCTGCGGAACGTCGGCCTGGGGGAGTTGGTCTACTTCAACGGCGCCACCCAGGAGGCGTATATGTGGACCGCCACAGGCCCCTTTGGCCAGCCGGTGGAGCTGGATGAGGCCGAAACACGCCATCCCCATTTTGTCCCAATGGTCATGGGCACCTATATCATTCGGGAGGAAAACTCCGGCACGGAAATAAGTGTTCATGTCGCCGAATATCAGGGCATCCGGGCCTGCGCGGCCTGCCACACCGGCCAGCTTGCGGCGGACAGGGTTACCCCATGGTCCCAGACGGACCACGCCACCTTTTTCACCCGCGCTGTGGATGGCCTGGTGAGCAGCCATTACTCTTCCAGTTGTATAGGCTGCCACACCGTCGGGTACAACACCTCAAGCGCTGCTGTAAACGGCGGGTTTGACGACCTGATGACGTTGAGCGGATGGGAGTTTCCCTCCACGCTCGAGTCCGGCAACTGGGAGAGCTTTGTCAACCAGTTCCCCACCCTGGCCAACCTTTCCAATATCCAGTGCGAAAACTGTCACGGCCCCGGCGGCGATCATTTCGGTGAGTCCACCACCATTGATGTCTCCTTCGCTGACAGTTCGTGCGGGGTGTGCCATAATGAAGGCACTCACCACATCAAGAACGAGCAGTTTCGATTCGGCCCCCACTCTCGGCTGGTGTCAGGGACGAACCAGGAAGGCTGCACCAAGTGCCATACTGTCCAGGGGTTCATTCAGGAAACTATAAAGGGTGGGTCCCCCGTGGTGCCCAATGCTCCCGAGCCCCAGACGTGCGTCGCGTGCCACGATCCCCATTCTCGTGATAATCCTCATCATCTCCGTGCTTACGGCTCGGCCACACTTCCCAATGGCTTTGTGATTGAGGAAGCAGGGGCAGGAGCAATATGCATCAATTGCCACAACAGCCGCCGGGACGCCAGTGACCCCGCAGCAATTTTTAATCGGGCGCCTCACGGTTCACCCCAAGGGGACATGCTGGCTGGCTCCAACGCTATGGAAATCCCGGGAGAGACCTATACCAACTCTTTCCACTCAGGACCGGAATTCATCGGGTTCTTCTTCTCGGACGAGGGAAGCCGGGAGAACGACACGTGCGTGACCTGCCACATGGCGTCTGCCGAGCAGTTTGCCGATCAAACGGGAACATACAACCGTCTGGGCGAACACTCCTTCAAGATTGCAACATTCGTGGACGGACAAAGGATCGAAAACCTTGATGCATGCAACCTCTGCCACAGCCTGACAACCTTTAACCGCCGGGCCCGGGGTGACTTCGACGGCAACGGGGCGGTGGAGGGCATCCAGACTGAGGTCAGCGGGCTTCTGGCTATCCTGAGATCCGCCATCGAGCAGAGCCTCGGTGGAGGGCATTTCGACGAGTCCCATGGCCGAATCCATTTCTTCGACCCGGCAAGCACCGAGGAGGAGCCAATCGAAGTGCAGCCAACTGATGCCCAGTACATCGCAGCCTACAACTATTTCTTCGTGCTCAACGACGGAAGCTTTGGTATTCATAACACGGCGTATGCCGTCCAAGTGCTCCAGTCCAGCTACAGATTGCTGACGGGCACGCCCGTTCCCAACGCTGAGCCGCATCGCCGGGTGGCGGCGGACTTCAAGTTCCGGAGTCAATGAGGCCGTTCAGGGGCTCTGTCATCATTGGGGAAAGAGGCCTGGAGATTGCTTATGATAGAAGGCCTCTTCCCCATCTCCGTACCTGGTATATGGAAAAATGATGGTCTGCAATACGTGCATCGCTCCTCTCATTTTGCGCGGGATAGTCGTTTCATCTCAATCTCTATAGTAAAGAACCCTCAAGGAGTGCAGACTCATGGGAAGCCTCTGGAACAAGTCTCTTCCAAAGCCTGGTCGAGAGTTTTCATGGATTGTTTTAATCACATTGGTCGTGGCGCTGATGAGCGGATGTCGGGGCGGTACTTCGGTGTTCCCCCTGAAAGTATTTGCTATCCCGGGAGCCCAATTGGCCGGAACCGACCAGTGCAGCGCATGCCACGAGGATGTGGCGCAGCGATTTAAGCACAGTGAACATTATCGCTCCCTCGCAGTTGACGAGGAGTCAAGCCAAAGGATATGCGAGTCATGTCATGGGGCGGGGAGCCTTCATGCGGACAAGGCCGCCGAGGAACGCCCGGAAACCGCTCGGTTCATCTTCCGAGAAAACCCCGACGCTTGTTTCACCTGCCACCTGGATATCAGAGCCCGATTCAGCCTGCCTTACCGTCATCCGGTATCGCAGGGACGCGTTCAATGTTCCTCTTGCCACGACATCCACGGGGAAAAACCGACTCGGCGCCTCTGGTCCTCCGGGCAGGAGACTTGTTTTCAGTGCCATCCCGAGGTGCGGGGTCCATTTGTCTGGGAACACGAGGCGGTTCTGGAGGGGTGCGAGAATTGCCATTTTCCCCATGGATCGCCCAGGAGAAAACTTCTCACACAGGACGGCAGGAACCTCTGTTTGAAATGCCACGTGACAAGCGGCTTCCCGCAGATCGGCACGTTCAACCACCGTGCGGCGCTCAGCGCAACGGCCCGATGCGTGGACTGCCACACTCGGATCCACGGGTCCAATTTCAGCCGCGCTTTGCTCTCCCAATAATAATGCTGAAAAGAATACCGACAAATCTGTAATTCCTGAAAACTTATATGGCATGCCTATTGGAAGGAGATGGCAGGGAATGAAGGGAAGAGTTCTACGAAAGCTGGGACTATGGATCATCGCCTGGAGCTTATTGGCCGGCTCGCCGGCCGGAGGCCAGGAAGCCGAGGATGCGGAGTACTTCCGCGCCGATGTTGGAGCGTACCTGTGGGTGGTGGATGAGCAGGAGGAGAAATTCAAGGAACTCGAACAGAGAACGGACGATCTCACAGGGGGGATCGAATCCCTGGGTTACGACCGACTCCTGGGAGATGACTGGCTGCTGCATTTCACCGGCCGACTGGAGGCGGAAAAAGACGCCGGTGCTGACGTGGTCTTGGAGCAGACCGATCGCTGGAAGTTCGACGTGGGCTACAATACACTACGCTCCTACCAAAATAATGCGGCGGCAGATTACGATTTCGGCCCCCGCGATAATCAATTGTCTCGGTCAATAGACCTGGATCGGGAACAGGGCTACATCCGGGGCGAACTGAAACAGCCGGGCCTGCCCGTCATCCATCTGGGCTATGAGCGGCGGACCCAAAAAGGCGCTCGGTTGTTGATGGAGAGGGGAGATGTGGGCTTCTTTTCTTTCACAAACCTCCCGTTATTTCAAGAGGTGGACACGGATGAACACGTGGCGAACCTGGCTGTCCGCCATACCATCGCAGGCGTGGACGTCTCATTCAACCAGATGCTTAGTTTTTTTCATGGGAGCCTCATCCACACGGAAAATCATTTCCAGACCGGCTTGGGGTCCAGCAAAGCCGAGGAGAGAAGAGAGCGCCCCGACACGTTTGTTTCGACATCGAGCCTGGAGCTTAGTAAACACTTCATGGATACGTTGTACCTTTCTCTGCTGTATAGGTTCCAGAGAGCAGGGGGCGAGGGAGGGTTCAACAAGTCGGTTGTAGACCCCGTCGGCGGCAACCTTGAGCTTGATGGCGAAAGCGATGTGGATATCGATAATCATTCGATTTCCCTTGGCGCTCGGTATGTTCCACTGGAATATCTGACCCTGACCGCCGAGCTGGGTTATCAGGACATGGAAAAGAGAGGGACGTCCGATAACCTGTTCCTCACACCGACGGACGTTTTGATCGTGTCCGAGAAGAACAGGAGCGACCGCGACGACAGGAGCCTGAAGGGAAACTTTGAGGTACGATTCTCCGCCATCCCCCGGACTACGGTGGATGCCGGCGTAGAAGTCTCTCGCATTGATCGAACGTATGACGATAACTTCTCATCGGGGAGAGGTTTCTTCGACACGTTCATCCTCGATTCGGATGCCGATCTGGACAGAACCGAATATTGGGCACGGGTACGCATACGTCCCTTGAGCTTTATCCACCTGTCTGCCCGATATGGTTTGGACAGGCTGGAAGTGGACTTTGAGAATGATCCCATCAGCGGGCGTGGGCCTGATTCGGGAATCGGGGACCGTAAGCAGCGCCGCACTCGGACTCAGGTGCAAGCACGATTCACCCCCCTGCCGATTCTATCGGCCACTCTCTCTTACCATGATGATCAGAGCCGGTTTTCCATCTTCTCCGATGATCCGGATGAGATCGCCGACACTCATGCTCGCACTTACGGGGTGGGCCTTATGCTGGCTCCGCGAAGCTGGATCACCTTTTCCACGCAATACACGTTTCAGGATCACTGGGCCAATACCAGGGCCGGCTTTCGGCCTGATAACGTTGATTATGAAACCAAGGTGCACACGTGGTTCAACGGCCTGGAGATCAGTTTGAGGAAAGAGACGCGGCTATTGCTCGACTCCCAGCTCTCAGCGACCGATGGCGAAGGGCAAAACGCAGGAGGCGACGGGAGCCTCGGAAGTATGTCGCTGGATTCAACCCTGCAGTCTTATGGCCTCGCCGTGGAGCACCAACTGTTGAAACGCGCAGCAGTGAAAGCCGCGTTTCGGTATATGGAGCATGATGCCGAGGAGAATTTCGACCATGATGATTTCAGCGCATACATGGTCTTTGTCCGCCTCCGGATCGACATGCCCTGAGGAGCACTCTTTCCCTAATGTTAAACAAACGTTGCCGGCTAAAATACATTGCAGTAGCATAGCTCAACCGGCATGTGAACGTATCGAGTGAACACCTTTCACGGGCTCGGCATGTGCGTATCGGAAAATTTCAGGTAACGCACCAGCCAGACTCCCCCGAGGGTCAGCCCGCCTACCACGGCAAACCCGACAGCGAAGAGGCCTGCTTCACCCAGAATGCCGATGCCTGCAGGAATGACCCCGGTCGCCAGCAAAAAGGCGGTGGGGAGCGTAAGGGAGACGGCCACGTTTCGGGTCTTGGAAGGGCCTATCCGGGAAAGTGCCGCAAAACCGGCGGGAAAGAAGCATGCGGCCAGCATGGGTTGAAGGAAAACAACGGGCATGATCAAGGATCCTTGGGCCGCGCCCAGCAGCACCGTCATGATTCCTGTGGCCAGAAAAACATATTTCAAAGCCCTCTTGGTGCCGAGACGATCGGTCCCCCAACCGGCGAGAATGACCACGCCAGGTCCCGGGACCCTGGAGAGCGCCACCAGGGTATTTGCCCAGCCACGCTCCATTTCAAGCTCGGTTATAAGATACAGAGGGAGCATAGTGTATACCCCCAAGCTGGCACCTATACCCAGGGTAAACAGGGCAATCATTATCCACAAGGCCGGTTCTGCAAGAAGGTCCCGGAGGGTGCCTGGACTGGGAGCTTCACCGAAGAACCGCCCGCCCCTTCCGAAGCAGGCAAAGGCCGCTCCGGTGAAGAGAGAAGCTCCACCGAGCAGCGCCAGAACCCCCTGCCAGGAATAAAATCTCAGAAGAACCTCAGCCAGCAAGGGAGCCGCCACAAAGCCCAGGGTGGGGGCCAGTTCGTGGATGGCCACGGCTTTTCCCCAGTCTCTGGATGACACCAGAGTGGTGAGGGTCGCCAGACCCGAGGGAAGATAGAGCCCGGCCGCCATCCCCACCATAAGCAGCCCCAGGCGGACCCCGCCCAATGTGTGTGTCAGGGAGACGATCAAGAGCGCTGCGCCGACAGCCGTGGAAGAGAGAATGATTGTTTTCCTGTGTGTCATCCGGGAAGAGAAGAAACCGGAGCACAAAGTCATGGGACACATGCCAAGTGAAATCATGAGAAAGAGGGAGCCGGCATCCCCGTGTCCCACTCCCATATCCTTCTCTATGCTGGGCAGCAAGGGCGCCAGGATGATCCTTGAAAGGAAGTTCAAGAGGAAGATTCCCGTCAAAAAAAGCAGGGGACCTATTTGTGAGCGAAAAGGGGATGACTCCGCGGTGTCGCCCCTGCCTGGATTGTCCCGGACCGAAATTCTATGCACCTATCTGACCTCGCTCCATAATCATTACCTCCAGGTTCGACTTTTGCGCAGCGGAGAAACTGTCAGCCAACAGCCGAGATTCAATCCTGCTTTTACGGCCGAACATCTCAAAATTCATTCAAGAACGCGGATGCCTTCCGGGATGCATAAAGATAAAGCTTGCACCATGCTATTCCCATGGTGGCAGGCCGCTGCACGTTCACCATCCCGGTTCTGGTTTGCCGGGCAAGGGCGTTACCTGTTGAACATCATATATGAAAAGTTATTCGCGTTCCCTGAGAGTGTAGATGAGCGGGGGTTGCGTTGACTTGTATATTATTGAATGCGGTTCAATTATTTCCTGTTTTTTGAGTACATAGCGATCACTCGAAGCAGGCTTTTTTCAGCAACATCCACAAAGACCTCCACTGTGGGTGTGTGCTGGCGGTCGAAGGAAACAGCCGTCATACAAAACTCAACGCGGGCGGGAATGCCCTGTAATGTGTAATGCTGATGCTTCAACCCTGTTCGTATCCGCTCCAGTAAAACGCAGGCTCCGTTCAGCGGTGTCATAGGGAGAAGCAGGAAAATACGATTTTGCCCCAGTGTGCCCACTACGTCCACCTTGCGGATGGACTGGCGTAGGATCTCGAGGACTGTATTGCGTATCTCGGGGCTGTCGAGGTCAATATTCAATGTGATGGTGCGCTGGAACTCGATTGTGTATATGCTGAGCAGGATGGCCGAGAATGGGCTTGCGTACCGCGTGGCCCTTTGAATTTCCCAGTTAAGCATGAAGAGGGTCATTCGACGATTGAAGGTTTGGCTGGGCAGATCGCCCCATTGCTTGCTTTTATGCCGCTCCTCAAGCCGGGAGAATATATCGTTGAAAATCTGGTCGAAGAGAGAGTCGCTCATTCCCTGCCGTAGAAGGGATTCGCGGACGGGCTCCAGGATATCCTCAAGTTCTTGTTCATGCTCAAGAGTATTTTCGAGAACGCGGATGACCTCGGCCGCATCCATCAGCTTTTCTCTGCCGGAAATCTGATGAAGCACCCAACTGGATTTGAGTTTCCCCAGCGTTGCTCCGATACGCTCACCGACCTTCTGATCCACCGATGATACCACTTCCGCATTCACCGGTTGGGCGCGCAGGTGTTCAACCAGCTTGCTCTGGATGTTGGACAGGAGTTGATGGAGATGTTTCCCCCCTTCGACCCCTTTGGATTTGGCGCTCTCCATGGCCATGTGGCTCCCCACACGCTCCACGTAATCCACCAGGAGGTCAGTGAGCAGTGTCTCATCGCCGACCAAACCGGCATTGCGGATCTCTGCGGCCAGAAGGATGAGCTCAGCGGCGCTCCTGGGGTCCTCCTTGATGTGGAGGATCAACTCCTCGACTTTAACCCCCACTTCCTCGGAGGCCTCCTGGAGCACCTGCACGAGCCCTTCTTCCTGTAGTTCCCTTGCCAGTTCCTTGATCAACTTGAGGAAATCAGCCAATGGCATGCCGTCGGCCAGAAGGGCCGCTTTTAACTCGGGCAATATGAACCTCAGTTCTCTCACGTCGGGCATCATTCGCCGCAATATCTGGGCAAGCCGACGGATGGATATCTCTCCCTGGTTATACTCCTCGCGGATCAGGCGTATGACCACCTGGCGTGTCAGGGCGTTCGCTTCATCCCGGATGAGGCCCTCTTCCTGAAATAAAACGCCCATACCCTTCTGGACTTCGACGGCCTCCATCAGCTCCGCCCGCATCTTGAAGACGGCCTGCATCATGTTTTCAATCGTGGCAAAATCGGAACCCAGCGGGGTAGAACGGATCTCATTTCGCAACTGGCGCAGTTTTTCCGACACTATGACTCCCCGCGACAACCCGTCCTCACTCGGTCCTTGGGTGCCCGCTCCCACCAGTTCCCGGCCGAAACCGGCGGGATCCTCCAGGAGCTTTTGAAGGGAGATGCTTCTTTCCAGCTCGTCCAGTGCCATTTTGGCCATCAATGATTCTTTGACGGCCTGATCGCCGCCAAGAGCTTCCTGCAGTTCCTTTAAAGGAATTTTCTCGGTGGCACCTCTACCCAGGGCTGTCTCTCCTGCGGCTACTACCTCTTCATCAGTGGTCATCTTCTTGTAGATGACGTAGTTCAGGCGGATGGATTCCACACCGTGCCGGACCAGGCCCTCCTTCATAAGTTCTACCGTGGGGTAAGTCTTGAGATCACAAAACACCACCACAAAGGGGAGCAACTCCTCCTGCCTCAGCCCCTGGCTTAAAGAGATGGACTGGATCCCCGCTTTTTTGAAATGGTTGACGAACTTGCGCAGGTTCACCCTCTTGTCTATGCACCATTCTTCGATGTAAAGAGAGTCTCTCTCCAGCATCAGTGTCAGGGGGGAAACCATGGCAAGACCTTCATTCACCGACTGGTAGAAGACAGGAATCCCCGAGGCGATGGATGGGTGGGAACCGTGGTAAATAGTCGCCTGGTTGAAGAGAATGTTGAAGTGGCGCGCAATCTTCTCGGCAATCTGTTGAGACAATCTTTGTGTGCTCATTATCTCTTCACTGCCTTGCGCCCTGGTTGAGGCGCAAGGTAGACTTGACCACTTCCGAAGCAGTAAAAAAACATTGGCAATTTATTAGGTTGCGCCGCAGTCGGCGCCATACCCGTTTTAGTTGTTCTTGTGAAAGGTCCGGAAATTCTCCAGTGCTTCTTTAAACTCCCGCCCGCTGGAGAACCGATCATCAGGATTCGCCATTACGGCGCGGAGAATGATCTTTTCCAGTTCAGGAGATATGCGTGGGTTTATCTCCGAAGGCCGCCGCAAAAAAACACTTTCCGGCTCATTGGCCTTGCGGCGAACGAGATCCATGATTTTTTCCTCCCGGAAGGGCAGCTTTCCCGCCACCATCTCGAACAGCATACACCCGACGGCATAAATATCCGCCCGCCCGTCCAGCTCTTTTCCACTGGCCTGTTCTGGTGCCATGTAGTTTGGCGTCCCCACTATCACACCCTGGTTAAGATCCTCTCCCATGATTGCTTTGGCAATGCCGAAATCGGAGATCATTGCCCTTTGGGTGCGCTCCTCAACCAGGATGTTGGCCGGCTTGATGTCCCTGTGGATAATCCCCTCTTCATGCGCATAATCCAGGGCCTCAAGAACCTGCATGACCATGCGGAGGGTATCCTCAAGCGGGATAAGCCGCCGATATGGCACGACATGCTTCAGAGCTCTGTCCATTATATCAGATAATGCCATACCCTGGACCAGTTGCATGATCAGAAAATAAAAATCCTCGGTCTCTCCCACTTCGTATACAGGAATGATGTTGGGGTGATTCAGGATGGCAATGGTCTCGGCCTCTTGCTGGAAAAGCCTCGCAGATATAAGGTCTTTGATCAGGACTTTGGGAAGAATCTTGACCGCAACGGGCCTCTTCAACGAGCGCTGATAGGCCACATAAACGATCCCCATTGATCCTCTGCCAAGCTCTTTGATGATAGTGCACGTTCCCACGTGGCGGCCGAGAAAACGATCCGTGTTGAGAGTCTGGATGGATTCAACTTTCCTGGCACCAGAGGCTCTTTGTATGACATGGAATGTGAAGGTTTTCCTGTCCTCCGCCATGCGTCATCCCGAGAGACCATACAAATTTCGGACGATGAAGTGAAAAAAAACAGCCACCACCATCTCGCACATCCGTGTTTAACTCAACAAATAAATTTTGTTTTTCAACATAACGAAAAAGGATGAAAATGTCAATTCATATAACACGATACTCACAAGAAGTTACTTGACATTTACAACCAATTTATTTATTTTCTATTAAAAATGTTAATTCCTAAACAGTCGCAAAGTCTTTATGCTTTGATACCTGAAACAGAAGAATAACCGGATACTCGGAGCTTATCCGATGCTTCAATCAATTCCGCGTGCTGTAATCAGACGTCTACCTCTCTATTACGAGTTTCTTTCCAGGCTCACTAATGAGGGGGCACAGTGGGTTTCCTCCAAACGTCTCGCTGAAGAGTTGAACATCACCCATTCATGTGTTCGTCAGGACATGGTGCACCTGGGGCCTCGATTTGCTTCGCATTACGGATACAGTGTGGCTGAACTCAGCGATATCCTGCGGAATATCCTGGGTCTGGAAAAGGATATTCATATTGTAATTGTGGGAGCGGGGCGCATCGGCCAGGCCCTGTCCCACTACCCGGGGTTCCGCTCGCGAGGGTTTCGGATTATGGCAATGTTTGATGTTAATCCCGATCTGATGGGAAAAACCGCTGACAATGTGCCTGTTTATCCTCTTGGGCGCCTGGACGAGATTGTCCGGCGGGAAAAGGTACTGATGGGTGTAGTGGCCGTTCCCATGCACGCAGCTCAAGAGGCAGCTTTACGCCTGGTGGAAGCCGGAATTACCGCTATTTTGAACTTTGCCCCCATCTCTCTCAAAGTACCTGATTATGTTACGGTGCAAAACGTGCATATTTCAGCAGCCCTTTTGGAATTGTCCTTTCAAGTTATGGGTCTTCGAAAAGACAGGAAGGAGTGACCGACGATTCCTGAAGCCCACCCGGCCACACAGTCAATTGAAAGACGATGTACCCCACTCCACGATATAAATCCGGCGCGGGCAGGGGAAAGAAGTGCATTCAACCCCCTCCCCGATGATCCCGCATCGATCGCCTGTACCCTGCCATTAGGCCTGCTTTTTCGCTACATTGGCCGCTATCAATATGGGATCCCAAACGGGAGCAAAAGGCGGGGCATAGCTGAGGTCAAGAGCCGCCACATCGTGGATAGTCATGCCCGCATGCAAGGCCGCCGCCATGATATCTATTCGCTTGGCCACTCCCTCTGTTCCCACTATCTGCGCCCCCAGAAGTCGGCCTGACCCCCGCTCCACCGTTATCTTCACCGTAATTCTACCGGCACCGGGATATGAATGGGCGCGGGTGCTGCTTTGAATGACCGTACAGAAGGAATCCGCGCCGATTTGGGCGGCTTCTCTTTCGGTCAGACCGGTGCGAGCCACGCCCAGACGGAAGACCTTGCTGACTGCTGTTCCCACCACCCCTTCGAAGGTGGACGCCAGACCGCCGATGACCTCTCCAGCCACCCGGCCCTGCTTATTTGCGGTGGTTCCCAGGGGGATGTAGGCTTTGCTTCCTTTTATCCGGTGGAAAACATCGGCACAGTCGCCGGCGGCGAATATGCCCTCTCGGCTCGTCCTCATGGATTCGTCCACCGAGACGGCGCCTGCAGGCCCCAGCTCGAGACCGATCTGCCGCGCCAACGCGTTCTCGGGCCGGATACCCGCCGATAAAAGCACCATATCGGCCTCCAGGGTCCCGCGGTCGGTGACCACCTCACGCACCCGGCCGTTCTCCCCGCGAAAGGCCTCAACCGTCGTTTCCTTGTAGAGCAGGACTCCCTGCTCCGCCAATTCGCGCTCAACCACCTCGTTGATTTCATCGTCCATGGTGCCGAGAATGTGATCCAGCTTCTCCACAACGACCACTTCCATGCCCCGGGCCCGGAACGCCTCCGCAAGTTCCAGGCCGATATATCCACCTCCAATGATCACGCACTTTGAGGGAGACCGATCTGAAATAGCCCTCTTGATGTCGATGCCGTCCTCCAGCGTGCGCAGGGTGAAGATGCCTTTCAAGTCGACTCCGGGGATTGTAGGAATAAGAGGCGCGGCCCCTGTGGCTATAACCAGAAAGTCGTATGCAAGCTCAAAGGATCCCGACTTTTCGTGATTCACCCCCGCCACGACCTTTTTGTTGGTGTCCACATGCGCGGCCTCATGGAAGATGCGAATGCGGATGTCCCTCTCCTTCTCGAATCTCTCCGGGGGGATTACCACGAGGGTCTCCGGCTCTTTGATCAGGTCCGCGATATAATACGGGATGCTGCATGCGCCGTAAGAGATATGCCGCCCCCGTTCCAGTACGATCACCTCCAGGTCAGGCCGAAGCCGTTTGGCGCTGCTGGCCGCGCTGAGCCCGGCCGCCACGCCGCCCACCACAATTAACCGTTGAGACATGGTTTTCTCCCATCAGGCAAAAATGGTCCCCATCCCAGCGCCGGTGCATCCCCCGGCTCAACACTTTATGGAATTGTACCGCAGGTGAATGGGATTTTGCAAATATACAGACGCCCATCACAGTACAATAAACGAGCAATGTACTGCCTCTTGCTGCTGCGCAGCCCGGACAATACATTGTCCGGGCCACCCCTCAGGGAACCTGAATGCCATCAAGGTTTGGCCGGAATTGAATCACGGTTTTCGGTCCAATGGTCAAACAATAAGGATTTAATAAAAATCAAGCAATCAAAGTTTTATTTGCTGACCTGATAGGATAATCTTATAAATAAATAAAAATACAATTTTGTATATTTTCATTGACAAGAAACAAAATTGAACTATAATAGAGATTGAAGATCGCTGGGAGGAAAAAAATGACCGACTCGTACCAGCCGAAGAAAGAAGTTCATGAACTTGAATTCTTATATAAGGCGGGGAAAATATTGAGCTCCACCACCGATATGGCCAGGCTTCTGGATTCGGTTTTGGAGCTTCTTGCATCAGAGATGGGCATGAACAGGGGAACGGTTACCATTTTGCATCCCTATGCGCAGGAGATCTTCATAGACGCGGCGTATGGGTTGGACGTCAAAGAAAAAAAGAGGGGAAAATACAAGATAGGAGAAGGCATCACCGGCAAGGTGGCGGCCACAGGCAGGCCGATGGCTGTGCCGAAGATCCAGGATGAGCCGGAGTTCCTCGACCGCACTCGCTCCAGATCAAAGCTGGATAAAAGCCAGATATCCTTTATCTGCGTACCCATCAATATCAATGAGGAAGTAATCGGCACCCTGAGCGCGGATCATGTCTTCAACGAAAACATCTCTCTGGATGAGGATGTCCGATTGCTTTCCATTGTGGCATCCATGATTGCCCAGACCGTCAAGGCGCGGCAGGCCTCGGAAAAGGAGAAGGATGAACTGAAAGCGGAGAACATCGATCTCAAAAAGAAACTCCAGGAGCGCTATCGGCCCGAAAATATAGTTGGGAATTCAAAATCCATGCAAGAGGTGTATAAACTCATCTTCCAGGTTGCCAAAAGCGACACGACCGTTTTGATCCGAGGAGAGAGCGGCACGGGCAAGGAGCTGGTCGCCAACGCCATCCACTATGAAAGTCTGAGGAGCTCCAAACCCTTTATCAAAGTTAATTGTGCGGCATTGCCGGTGGATCTTTTGGAAAACGAGCTGTTTGGCCATGAAAAGGGTGCGTTTACCGGTGCGCTTACCGAAAAAAAAGGCAGATTTGATCTGGCCGATGGTGGGAGCATATTCCTCGACGAGGTGGGGGATTTTTCTCCCCAGACGCAGGTCAAATTGTTGAGAGTTATCCAGGAAAGGGAATTTGAGCGACTTGGGGGGATGCACACCATAAAGGTAAACGTCAGGATCATTGCCGCCACCCACAAAAATTTAGAGCAGGCCTTGTCCGAAGGGCATTTCCGGGAAGACCTTTACTATCGTTTGAATGTATTTCCCATCCATATCCCGCCTCTTTGTGAGAGAAAAGCCGATATCCTGTTGCTGGCGGATTATTTCCTTGAAAAATACGCGCATCTCAACCATAAAAGGATGCTGCGCATCAGCACACCGGCCATCGATATGCTCATGAGCTACCACTGGCCGGGAAATGTGCGGGAACTGGAGAATTGTATAGAAAGGGCGGTGCTACTGAGCGAAGACGGCGTGATTCACGGATACCACCTGCCTCCCACTTTACAGACGGACAGGGCTACAAGAACCGAGCTGAGGGGCACGCTGAAGTCCATGAAGGATACCATTGAACGGGAGATCGTGATCGAGGCCCTCAAACGGAACAGGGGCAACATGACCCAGGCCGCCCTGGAACTGGGAACCACCAAGCGGATTTTTTCCTATATGGCCAAGAAACAAGGTATAGATTATCGCAGATTCAGGGGGTAAATCGGATCAGGATGATCTTTTATTACATTATTGTATTGTTTCTTTTTTTAATTCACAATATTGTCATTTATTGATCCCTCCTTGATCTTCAACCCGGGAGTTCCTGAAAGCAATTTCTTCATTATTATAACGGCTTAACCCGCTCCAGCCTGATCTGATCATTCTGGCATCAACTTTGCTTGCTTTCAATTAATAGATATTCTTTCGAGTATTTATCCGTGCAAGTTGTATGGTTCATTGCCCGTAAAATATTTAATGCGCATGAAGTATACGTTCTTACGACTGGCCCGGCAGGCAGGCAAATGTGCCGCATTATCTCGCAGCCTGCGAGCCGATGAAATCGTGGAGGTGGGCGTATGAAAAAGATCGAGGCCATTATCAAACCCTTTAAAATCGACGAAGTCAAGGATGCTCTGGGGGAAATCGGCATTCAGGGCATCACGGTAACAGAAGTTCGGGGATTCGGCCGCCAAAAGGGACACACCGAGATTTACCGCGGAGCGGAGTACGTGGTGGATTTCTTACCGAAAATCAAGATTGAGGTGGTAGTTACGGACGAGATGGCGCCCCGGGTGATTGCCGCCATCGAGCAATCCGCCAGGACGGGGAAAATCGGCGATGGAAAGATATTTGTGCAGGAGATACAGGAGGCGGTGCGCATTCGTACCGGGGAGCGGGGCGTTTCAGCCATCTGACAGCAATGCATGTCCCTTCCATTATTTCGCTGCGCACTCGATCTGAGGAAATATGGTTTTATGACCCAACGAGTGTGGCATTTTAGTGGGAATATCCAGGAATAAATCGAGGTGTGTCCTGCAATGATAGCATTAGCAGACCACGGCATGGTCAAGAGCCCGGAAAAACTTCTGGAGCAATACCGGGAGAACATCCGTCTCATCGGGCAAAGAATGGAGCAGGGTGTCTCGGCCCTGTTGCTGGCCCGCGAAAGGGCCCGGGCCATGGATGACCTTGTTCGGGGTCTTTTTGCCGCCTCGCCGGCCTGGGCACGCTGGTCTGCCGCCTCTCCCCCGCAAAGGCTATGTATAGCTGCTGTTGGCGGCTATGGGCGGGAAGAACTGGCCCCTCATTCCGATGTGGATTTGCTCTTCCTCCATGACGGCGAGGTTGCTGAGCTTATCGAGGAGCTTACCCGCAGTGTAGTATATCCCCTTTGGGACCTTAATATAGCCATCGGTTACAGCCATCGGACGGTGAAGCAATGCCTGGAAACGGCCGAAGCGGACGTTCAGGTCCAGACCGCCCTTATGGAGGCCCGCCCTCTTTCCGGCGGTTTCGATCTGTTCCGCGACATGGAGCGCACAATTCGTAACCTGTTGTCCGGTTTCGGAGCCCGGTTTTACATTCGCAAGATTCATCAGGACAATATTCAGCGATACCGCCACCAGAGCCGTCCCTCCTGCCTGGTGGAGCCGGACCTGAAGGAGGGAGTTGGTGGCCTGCGGGATTACCACACGATGCTGTGGACTGCCAGGGCTGCGCTGGGAATACGGGCTCCCGACGAGCTTGTCCGCATGAAAATAATTTCCCAACAGGAATCGCGCGATTTGATGAGATCCTTGGCTTTCCTGTGGGAGGTTCGCACTCACCTGCATATGATAAGCGCCCGGAAAAACGACCGCCTCACGTTTGAGGCCCAGGACCGGATCGCCCGCATCATGGGATTCTCGGCCCGTGATAGGACGCTTTCCACCGAGCGTTTCATGCAGGTCTATTCCCTCCATACGCGAAACATCCATTTTATTTCCGAGCTTTTTTTCCAGGATATGCTCAAGACCGAGGATAAAGAGAGGGCCGGACACCTGGGACACGGTCTGGAGGTGCGCAACGGCTGGCTGAACCTTTCCAGGGGTCGGATATTGCCGTCTGATCCGGTGGAGTGGATTCGTATATTTCGGAAAACAGCGGAAGGGGGCTTTCGAATTCACCGGAACCTTTTGCGCGCCTTCAGGGATCAACTGGTGTCTTGGCCTTATGAATTGCCCTGGCCCCGGGCGGCCCACGAGGAGTTTCTGGCTATGCTGGCCCATGGAGAGGGCACCTTGCACGCGCTAAGCCTTATGGGATGCGTAGGTATGTTATCACGCTACATCCCTGAGTTTGAGGCCATTGAGGGCAAACCGCATTACGATACATACCACGCTTTCACGCTTGACATGCACCTCTTTTATACAGTGGCAGAGCTGGGCGACCTTTTGGCCGGTAAGTACAAGGAGGAGTATTCGGAACTCACCCGTATCATGCAAGGCATCCCTCATATCCCCTGGCTCCTTCTGGCCGGGCTGTTACACGACATCGGCAAAGGTGTGGAGGGGCATCATCCCGCCACTGGCGCAGAAATGGCCCGGAGTATCACGCGGCGGATGGGGTTGGAGGAAGAGGGAGTGCGGACGGTCGATTTTCTGCTGGCCAACCATGACCAACTTGTCAGGACGGCCCAGCGCAGAGATATGCATGACGAGAGGGTCATCGTGAATTTCGCACGCCTGGTGGGAGGCCGGGAGCGGCTGGACATGCTCTACTGTCTGGCCTTTGCCGACTTGCGAGCCACCGGCCCCACGGCCTGGAATCCGTGGAAGCACGTTCTCCTGAGGGAGCTCTACATTAAAACCGTCCACGTACTGGAGCGGGGTGAGGAAATGACGTACGGCAATGAGCCGTCACCGGAACATATTCTCAATTTGCTTCCACCCGGTTTTGATCGCGATGAGGTAGAATCCGCCATGCTCCAGATGACCCCGGCATACCTGCGCGGGACTGAGCCGGCCGTGATTGCCGAACACATCCAGCTTAAAGCCAGGCTCAAAGACGAGCTTTTTGTATGGGAAATCACGCCTCAATCCGATGAGGGATTTTGCCAGTGGAGCATCTGCATGCGCGACGAACCGGGGATCTTTTCCATAATGGCCGGCGTTTTGTCCCTGAACCGCGTGAACATCCTGGGTGCCCAGATTCACACCAGGCGCAACGGCATCGCGCTGGATGTCTTTCACGTCAACCACCCGGACGGAGATATCATTTATCAAAAGGAGTTCTGGGAAAAGGTTGCCCGCGACCTGACCGACTGCCTGGAGGGGAAGCTGAACCTGGACATGGTCATGGCTCAGCGCTCCAGGACTTCACCATGGGCGCGGCGTCTCACCCCGCGCATTAAAACGCGCGTACAGATTGATAACCAGGCTTCCGACTTCGCCACTGTCGTGGAGGTGTACACACAGGACCGCATCGGCTTGCTGTACGATATAACCCGGGCCTTTTTCCACCTCGGTCTGGATATTCATCTGGCCAAGGTGTCCACGAAGGACGAAGAGGTGTTGGACGTTTTTTACGTCCGCAACCTGGCTGGGGACAAGATTACGGACCCAGAAGTTCTTGAGGGCATCAAAAAGAAGATCACCGAGCCGCTGACCGCTTTTGGCGCCTCGGACAATCTGTCCTGAGAAACACCTTTACCTGCAGGGGGATAAATCAGGATAACACGTATATATTACCCGTCCAGACCGGATAGACGCGCCCAATCCATGTCAGGAATATCTTTGAGACTATCGTTGAAGAAAGGAGTTACTGGATTATGAAACCAGGAGAAGTCATTACCTTTGTCAAGCAACAGAATGCGAAAGTGGTTGATCTGAAGTTTCTGGACTTCTTTGGCATCTGGCAGCATTTCAGCGTACCCGTTAAAAAGCTGAGCGAAGAGAGCTTCGAGTCGGGGTATGGGTTTGACGGTTCCAGTATTCGGGGGTGGCAGCCTATACATGCCAGCGACATGCTGGTCATCCCCGATCCTACCACGGCAATCATGGATCCCTTTATGGAAACGCCTACTTTGAGCCTGATCTGCGATATAGTGGACCCCATAACCAAGGAGAGGTACACCAGAGACCCCCGCAGCATCGCCAGCAAGGCGGAGAATTACCTGAAATATTCAGGGATCGGTGAGACGGCGTATTTTGGGCCGGAGGCGGAATTTTTCGTTTTCGACGACATACGCTTCGACTGTGGGCCAAACAGCGCCTTTTACTTTCTCGATTCCGTGGAAGGGCAGTGGAACACGGGCCGGGACGAAAAACCGAACCTTGGCTATAAGCCGCGATACAAGGAGGGCTACTTCCCGGTATCCCCAACCGACACCCTTCAGGAGATTCGTACCGAGATGGTGCTGATTCTGGAGTCACTGGGGATCGAAGTGGAGGCCCAACATCACGAGGTGGCCACCGCCGGACAGGGTGAGATCGACATGAAATACGCACCGCTGGTGCGCATGGGCGACCGGCTGATGTGGTTCAAGTATGTGGTCAAAAACGTGGCAAAGCGCCACCGGATGACGGCGACCTTCATGCCCAAGCCTTTGTTTGGCGACAACGGGTCCGGCATGCACACACACGTTTCCATCTGGAAGGACGGGCGCAACCTCTTCGCCGGGGATCGATATGCAAACCTCAGCAATGAGGCTCTCTGGGCCATCGGCGGTATCCTCAAGCATACGCCCGCCCTGTGCGCGCTGTGCAACCCCACAACCAACAGCTACAAACGGTTGGTGCCCGGCTACGAGGCTCCCGTGAACCTTGCATACTCCAGCCGCAACCGGTCAGCCGCTGTCCGCATCCCCATGTACAGCCCTTCGCCCAGTGCGAGACGCCTGGAATTCCGGACACCGGACCCCTCCTGTAACGGGTACATAGCCTTTTCGGCCATCCTCATGGCTGCCCTCGACGGCATCGAAAACCGCATCAATCCCGGCGAGCCTCTGGATAAAGACATATACTCACTGAGCCCGGAGGAAATGGCCGACGTCCCTACCGCTCCCGGTTCCCTTGAGGAAGCACTGAAAGCTCTGGAAAAGGATCGCGATTTCCTCTTGAAAGGCGATGTCTTCACGCCGGACGTGATCGACACATGGATATCCTGGAAGAAGAAGAATGAGATTGATCCTGTCAGGATGCGGCCGCACCCCCTGGAGTTCTCGCTGTATTTCGACTGCTGAGCATAGGGCTGCGGGCCGGCACCGCTTAACTTGCAACTCGCAGCACGTAACATGTAATGCGCAACACTCAGCCTGAAGAGATTCATGGAATCAGCCTGTAAAAACATTATGAGCCGGGCACTGATTATGTGCCCGGATCACCAGGGTGTTCAGATCGCTCTGGATTGCATTTTGAAGGCAATTCCCGAGGAATCCGCCAAGGCCATTGCAGAAGACGATATGGCTGCGCGGGGCCTGATCAGCCTGTGCGCTGCCTCGCCTCCCCTGGCGCGGATGTTGGCCAGGGATCCTATGGCCACGGTTCGCCTCTTCCAGCAAGGGGAGGTCCTTCGGCCCAAGGATCGGGCAGCACTGGATGCGGAGCTGGCCGTCCATGTCCGCGAGGCTGAATCTCTGGCGGAACTGCAAAGGGGGATTCGCCGGTGTCGCAACTCCGCCATGGCCCACATTGCCGTGAGGGACCTGTGCGGGCTGGCAAGTCTGGATGAGGGCATGGGAGAATTATCCGACCTGGCCGTCGCTTCCCTGGAGCAGGCATGCAAATGGTGTTTTCGAAACCTGGCGCAAAAACACGGCCCCCCCGACGGACTGGATTTAAAAGGCCACAAGACGGGCTTCGCCGTCATCGGGATGGGGAAGCTGGGCGGACATGAGCTTAATTTCTGTTCGGACATCGACTTGATTTATGTCTATATGAGTCCTCCCGGCCGACAGGAGATGACTACCGGGGGCAGCGCCGCCCCTGTGCACTTTCACGATTTCTACACGCGCCTTGCCGAGATGGTTACCGACGCCCTCCACCGGGTTACAGAAGACGGCATCGCATTTCGTGTAGACCTGAACCTTCGGCCAGGCGGCAAAGAAGGTGCCATAGCACACTCCCTGGATGCAGCCGAAATCTTCTACACCGTACACGGTGAGACATGGCATCGCCTTTCCCTCATCAAAGCGGCCTTCGCTGCGGGAGATGTGGAAGTGGCGGAGAGCTTCCTGAAGATGGTGCGGCCCTTTGTTTACCGCCGCTACCTGGACTATGGTTCCCTGGAGGAGATCCGATGGCTGAAGCGGCGGGTGGAAAGCGCCGCCAGCCGGGAACGCGGCCTGGACGTGAAGAGAGGTCGGGGCGGCATTCGCGAGCTGGAGTTCCTGGTTCAGGCCCTTCAGATCATCAACGGGGGCCGATTCCCTGAAATACGGGAAACAAGTACCCTTGGTGCGTTGGAGAGGTTGAGCCGGGCCGGTTTCATCGACGATGCCGCCAGGGTTAAGCTTGAAGAGGCCTACCGGTTCCACCGGCGGCTGGAGCACCGTATCCAGATGGCGCAGATGCGCCAGACGCACCGCCTCCCCGATGACGGGGAGGCGGTGGCCCGGCTGGCACGGGGGCTGGGATATCCATCGGCCGAAAAGTTAAAAGAAGCATTGCTGCAACACAGCGAGGTTGTTTACGAGCATTTCTCCCGTCTCATGGAGGAGAAGGGGGGCACGGGAGGGGGTCAACACCTTGCTGAGCGGCTCTTATCAGGCACCATGGATTACGCCGAAGTCATGGAGGCGCTGGCAACCATGGGATTCCACAACGTACCCGCCGCCATGGAAGCGCTTGAATACCTCACGGGCGTACATGTTACTTCCCGCTTTCCGGAGCGGACCCGGAGATTGCTGAAGGGGCTGGCGCCCGCACTGCTTCACCATGCCGCCGCCGCACCGGATCCGGACATGGCCCTTGTGAACCTGGATCGATGGGTCCACCGTGTCGGCAACAGATGGGGCGTTTACGCCCTTCTGGCGGAAAACCCCGGCGTGGTTGAACCCCTTACCCGGCTCTTCGGGAGCAGCAACTTTTTGTCCCGCATGTTCATCGATCATCCCCGGCTTACGGATCAACTGATCATGCAGGAAGGGAGTACCGTGCGGAAGTCTCGCCAAGAGATGGAAGAAGATCTTTCCAGGGAACTGCAGGACGAGGAGGACCCCGATGAGAAACTCGCCGTCTTGCGCCGCTATCAGAGCGAAGAGATACTGCTCATAGGCATGCAGTATGTTTTCGGCGAGCTGTCGGTGGAGGAGGCATCCCGGCAACTGACCCGCCTGGCGGAGGTATGTATAGACCAATCCCTTTCAATGGCTATTGAAAGGATCGATCCCCGGCACAGGGGCTCCGTGGACGGCAAACCTCTTTTTATTATCATGGGCATGGGGAGACTGGGGGGGGAGGAGTTGAGTTTCAACTCGGACCTGGATCTGCTCTTTGTGTACGAAATTCCCCAAAAGCCCCATTCCGGCCGTGAGGTGATGGCGCCCGAATATTTCGTCCGGCTTGCCCAGCGTTTTATCTCTATGTTGAGTGTGCCCATGGCCCATGGTTTGGGTTACCGGGTGGACATGCGGTTGCGCCCCTCGGGAACGGTGGGCCCGCTGGTGGTCTCCATGGAATCCTTTCGCGACTATTACCGGAATGAGGCCCGTCTCTGGGAGCGGCAGGCCCTGATCAGGGCGCGTGTGGTGGCAGGACATCCCGAACTTGGAGAGAGGGTCATGAGGGAGGTCCACCGCTTCGCCTATGAAGAGCCCCTCCCCGCCGGCGCCGCCGGGGAGATACGCCGGATGCGGCACCGGATGGAAATAGAACTCGCCCGGGAGAGCGAGGGCCACTTCAATCTCAAGACCGGCAGCGGCGGGTTGGTGGACGTGGAGTTTGCCGTCCAGTATCTTCAGTTGAAATACGGTGGGGAACAGCCGCTCGTGCGGGAGCCCAACACCCTCAAGGCCATGGGAGCCCTGGGAAAGGCGGGAATTCTGGCCGGGGATGATTTGCACGTGCTCATGGCCGGGTATGAATACCTGCGGCGCGTGGAGACCCACCTGCGCCTCTTGCACGACTTCTCCACGGATGAGCTGCGTTTCGACAGCGAGGCAGCGGAACGGATCGCCCGCGGGCTGGGATATGAATCAAAAGGGGGTGTAAGAGCAACCGATGCCATGCGGGAGGAGTATGGGAAGGTTACGAGGGATGTGAGGGATGTGTATGAGCGGGTGGTTGTGTGAAAGGGAGAGAAGCCCCTTCGGAGGCGGCTAAGCGACAAGAAAATTTATTCGTCTCACGATGACGCCGCTGCAATTCATTGAAGGAGAAAAGCACCACCTCTTGTTTTGATTTAGGTGCATCAACAGGAAACCTTGCCATCCCCCGCTTCAGCAACGAATGCCTCAAGTATTGGAAGCTCGACATCGAGCACTGCTTTTCCGAAGTTCTCAATGTGAAAACGGATTGCTGATTTCATATCCAAAAGGGCTTCCTCAATTGTGAAATTCGCACTCACCCCGATATGCTCTCTTCGGGAGCAACACGGGCGCAGCCTCTGGCTGCGCCCTCTCTTTTTACGCTTCCGGTTTCCGGATGTTGATGGGGTTGCCCTGGATGAACTGGATGATGTTGTCCACCACCATGCGGTTGCCTGCGGCCGTGGCCTCGGGGGTGATGCCGGCGGTGTGGGGGGTGACCACCACGTTGGGCAGGGACAGGAAGGGGGAGTCGGGCGGGAGCGGCTCGGTGGTGAACACGTCCAGGCCTGCGGCGGCTATGGCGCCGGACTTCAGGGCCTCCACCAGCGCCGCCTCGTCCACGATGGCGCCGCGGGCCGTGTTGACCAGGATGGCCGTGGGCTTCATCATCTTCAGTTCCCGCGCGCCGATGAGGCCCTGCGTGCGCGGGGACGAGCGGATGTTGATGGATACCACGTCTGATGTGGACAGGAGTTCCTCCAGTCCCACGAAGCGTACGTTGTGTTTCCTGGCACGCTCGTCGCTGGGGTTGAATGTCCACGATATCACGTCCATACCGATGCCGCGGCCGATGAGCACCACTTGTTGTGCGATATCCCCGAAACCGATGACGCCCAGCGTCTTGCCGTGGAGCTGGGTCATAGGAAGACGGGTCCAGTTGCCCCCCCGTAGCTCCGAGTCCAGCCGGGGGATCTGCCGGGCCGCGGCAAGCATGAGGGTGAGAGAGTGCTCCCCAACCGAGACCGCCGAGTAACCGGGCGTATTGCAGACAAGAACACCGTGGCGCTCTGCAGCCTCCAGGTTCACATTATCAGTCCCTATCCCCAGCACTGAGATGATCTTCAACTCAGGGCAGGCAGCAAAAACCTCCGGGGTGAACTTGGAATAGGCCCGGATGTTGATGACGCCCTGGGCCTCGCGGAGGCGGGAGATGAGCTCCTCTTCCGATTCCGCTCGGCTGTTATGGAGGATCACCTCCGCGTGCTCGCGCAACCGTTCCAGCGCTTCGTCATCAGCGATGATGCTGGGGAAATCGTCCGGTATTACAATAAGCATGTACACATCCTCCTTGTTATGCGGTATAATAAATTAAGGGGTGGTGCGGTTTTTCACCTGGAGTCCGACAATTTTTTATTTGCACAACGCACTTTGAACAAGTATAATATATAGGAATTGACAAGATTATTTCAGGAGGATAATGTATCAATTCAGTGAGAAGTGTCAACCGCAAAATTCGTTCGCAGGGAAAATAGGCCAATGAAACGGACAAAGGCGGTATGATCCAACCCCGTGGGAAATCCTACGGGGGCTCAAGTATGTTTCCCGGGGCTGTCTTACGTTCAAGCACAAAATTATTGACAATTCGATGGAAAGCACACATTCGGTTGCAACACCACTCTCGTTCCGATGCATCGATATATGTATCTGGTAAAAGGTTCTCAAATTATCTTTTTCCACCACATGTAGCGCGAAAGAGGCTGATTTGAAAAAAGCGAAATATTGATTTTCACGTTCTCTCGAAACTTATCGGGCATATTCTTTTTACACCTCAATCTCCAAAGGGTTTCAATCCACACACGGATCACCTAGCCAGCCCATTTTTTCATAAATCTGCTTATCATAGCTGTTTTTCCGCTTTTTCGGCTCCGGGAAGGTATAACTGACCGCATTCATCCGCAATTGATTTACAGGATGCTGCAGTATACCGGCGTGGAGGTGTGAAATGAACCGGAACGACCGGCTTTTATCGGCCATACTGGAGCAGCAGGAGTCGCAGACTTACCGACGCCAGCAATGGGAAGGTACGCTTGAGGACTACGTAGAGATGGTGCGGAGAAATCCCGCCATCGCACGCTCAGCTTTTCAGCGCATATACGACATGATTCTATCGTACGGGTACGAGGAGTACACCGAGGACCGCGAGAAACTGGTTCACTATAATTTCTTTGACGATCCTGCGAATAACGGGAAGGATGCAGTCTTCGGCCTGGATCGTTCGTTGATGAAGCTGGTGCATATCTTCAGGGCCGCAGCACATCGCTATGGTACTGAGAAAAGGGTTTTGCTTTTTCACGGCCCGGTGGGGAGCGCCAAGAGCACAATCGTCCGCCTGCTGAAAAAGGGCCTGGAATCTTACTCCCGCAAGGATGAGGGCATGCTCTTTACCTTTGCCTGGCGGAACCCGGAGCCCGACAGTGGGTCGGAGTGGATGGAATGTCCCATGCACGAAGAGCCGCTGTACCTGATTCCGGTCGAGATGCGCGGCGCCCTCCTGGATGAAATCAACCGGGATGTCCCTCCAGGACGAGAGATAATGGTGGATGGAGACCTCTGTCCGTTTTGCCGCCGCATGTTCTGGGAATATCTCCAGAAAGGCGGGGGAGACTTGTCCAATGTGTTTAACAATGTGAGGGTACGCCGACTCATACTGTCCGAGAAAGACCGGGTGGGCATCGGCACTTTTCAGCCAAAGGACGAAAAGAACCAGGACAGTACTGAGCTGACGGGGGATATCAATTACAGGAAAATAGCCATCTACGGGTCGGACTCGGACCCGCGCGCCTTTAATTTTGACGGTGAGTTCAACATCGCCAACAGGGGCCTTGTGGAGTTCATCGAAGTGCTCAAGCTCGACGTGGCTTTCCTGTATGACCTTCTGGGTGCCAGCCAGGAACACTCCATCAAGCCCAAAAAGTTCGCACAGACGGATATTGACGAGGTCATCATCGGCCATACTAATGAGCCCGAATACCGAAAACTCCAGAACAATGAGTTCATGGAAGCCCTTCGGGACAGGACTATCAAGATCGATATTCCATATATCACCCGCCTTGATGAGGAGATCAAGATCTACGTCAAGGATTACAACCCCCAGCGCATCCGGGGTAAGCACATCGCTCCGCACACCTTAGAGATCGCCTCAATGTGGACGGTTCTGACCCGGCTGGAGCCTCCCAAGAAGGCCAAGTTGACCTTATTGCAAAAGCTCAAGCTTTACAACGGAAAAACATTGCCCGGTTTTACGGAGGACAACGTAAAAGAGCTCAAAGATGAAGCCGCCCGAGAAGGGATGGAGGGGATTTCACCCCGCTATATTCAGGACAAGATATCCAACGCCCTGGTGTCCGAAGCCGGGGAAGGGTGCGTCAATCCCTTCATGGTCCTCAATGAACTGGAAGGGGGTCTTCGGCATCACGCCCTTATCACCTCCGAAGAGCAGCGCAACCGCTATCGCGACCTTCTCTCGGTGGTCAAGGAGGAGTATGAAGATATCGTCAAGAATGAGGTCCAGCGGGCCATAAGCGCCGACGAAGAGGCCATCAACAGGCTCTGTGCCAATTACATCGACAACGTGAAAGCGTATACCCAGCATGAGAAAGTCAAGAACCGCTTTACCGGTGAGGACGAAGAGCCCGATGAACGGCTCATGTGCAGCATTGAGGAAAAGATCGAAATCCCCGAGACCAGAAAAGATGACTTCAGGCGCGAGATCATGAATTATATCGGAGCCCTGGCGGTGGAGGGCAGGCAGTTCGATTTCAGGTCCAACGAACGACTGCGGAAAGCCCTGGAGCTCAAGCTCTTCGAGGACCAGAAGGACACCATAAAGCTTACGTCGCTGGTTTCCAGCGTTGTGGATAAAGAAACACAGGAGAAGATAGATATCGTCAAGAACCGATTGATCAGGAACTACGGTTATTGCGATATTTGCGCCACTGATGTGCTCCATTACGTGGCGAGCATCTTCGCGAGAGGCGACCTCAAGGCCGAGAAGAAATCATGACGTCGCGCCTGAAACACAGAGGGGTCTGATGATCCAGCGCATCGAAAAGGATTTTTACCGCTTCCGGCAGATCGTCCGCGGTAAGATCAAGGAGAATCTTCGGAAGTTCATAACCCGGGGTGAGCTCATAGGCCGGCAGGGGAAGGATGTTATCTCCATTCCCCTGCCCCAGATCGAGATTCCCCAGTTTCGGTATGACTTCAGACAGGCAGGAGGTGTGGGGCAGGGTGAAGGGTCCGAGGGTACGCCTATCGGCGTGGGCGACGGCTCGGACGGCGGAAAAGCTGGCAGTCTCCCCGGAGAGCATATCCTGGAGGTGGAGGTCTCGCTGGAGGAACTGGCGCAGATCCTGGGCGAGGAGCTTGAGCTGCCCAATATAGAACCCAGGGGGAAGAAAAACATTCTCTCCAGGCGCGACCGATACAAGAGCATCAGCCGCGTGGGTCCCGAGTCACTTCGGCACTTCAAGCGGACCTACTTGCAGGGCCTCAAGCGTCTGATCGCAACCGGCGTGCCGGAGCAGGACAGATTCATCGTGGTACCCATCCGGGAAGACTTACGCTACCGCTCCTGGACGGAACTGGAGGAACCCGAGAGCAACGCGGTGATCATCTATATGATGGATGTCTCCGGCTCCATGGGGCCGGAGCAGAAGGAACTCGTCAGGCTGGTGGCATTCTGGCTGGATACGTGGCTTCGCTCTCAGTACTCGCACCTGGAGGTGCGCTACATCATCCACGACGCTGTGGCGCGGGAGGTGGACCAGCACACCTTCTACCATACGCGGGAGAGCGGCGGCACGCGAATATCGTCGGCATATGAGCTGTGCGCCAGGTTCATCGATGAGCAGTTTAACCCTGAGGAATGGAACATCTACCCGTTTCACTTCTCAGACGGAGATAACTGGAGCACGGGAGGCGAGGAGAGCGATACCTCTAAGTGCTTAAAGATCATGGCAAAAAAGCTGCTGCCGGCGGCCAACTGCTTCTGCTACGGCCAGGTGGTCAGCCTTTACGGATCGGGCCGCTTCATACATGACCTCCAGTACCGGTTCGGAAAAGAAGAAAAACTCATTACCACCGAGATCCGCGACCGTGATGACATTACAGAAGCCATTGTGGATTTTCTGGGGAAAGGCAGATGAGAGGACCGGAGATACAGGTACCATCGAACATCCAGCAGTATATCGAGGAGATACTCGAATATGCCCGGGACTATGGGCTTGACTCCTTCGAGACCATCTTCGAGGTGGTGGACTACGCCCAGATGAATGAGTTTGGGGCCTACGGCGGGTTCCCGGGGAGATTCCCTCACTGGAGGTTCGGCATGGAATTCCAGCAAATCAGCAAAGGCTATGAATATGGCCTCCACAAGATTTACGAGATGGTTATCAACAATGATCCATGCTACGCGTATCTTCTGGTGTCCAATAACGAGGTGGACCAGAAAATCGTGATTGGTCATGTTTTCGCTCATTCCGATTTCTTCAAGAACAATCTTTGGTTTGCGCACACCGACCGCAATATGCTCAACGAGATGGCCAATCATGGAACCCGGATTCGGAATTACATTGAGAAACATGGGCACAGTGAGGTGGAGGATTTCATAGATATCTGTTTTTCCATCGAGAATCTCATTGATCTGCATCAACCGTATATCAAACGTCGGCAAAAGACGCGCAGTGAGGAAGAACGCGCCCGCGACGCCCGGGCCAAAAAGCCCTTTCGCCTCAGAAGCAAACAGTACATGGACCCGTTCATCAACCCCCGACATCTCATAGAGGCGGAGCGCAACGGTGCGGAAGCATCATCGGAAGCTCCGGAGAAGTTCCCCGAACATCCTGAGCGGGATATTATGCTGTTTCTGATCGAGCATGCACCTCTGAAGAACTGGCAGCGTGATATCGCCTCCATAATACGGGAAGAAAGTTACTATTTCGCCCCACAGGGACAAACAAAGATCATGAACGAGGGGTGGGCCACGTATTGGCACTCGCGCATCATGACCGAGCGGGCGCTCAGGGACGCAGAACTCGTGGACTATGCCGATCACCACTCGGGGACGCTCTCCACCACACCGGGTCGATTGAACCCGTATAAGCTGGGGGTTGAGCTTTTCCGCGATATAGAGGATCGGTGGAACAAGGGCCGTTTTGGAAAAGAATACGAGCAGTGCGACAACATGACCGAGCGAAAAAACTGGGATCTCAAACTGGGTTTTGGTCGCAAGAAAATTTTTGAGGTACGCCGACTTTACAACGATGTAACTTTTATCGACGAGTTCCTTACCCCGGAATTCTGCGAGAAGCACAAGTTGTTCACATTCCGCTACAATCCAGCATCCAATTACTACGAGATTGACAGCAGGAAATTCAAGCAGATCAAAGAGAAATTGCTGTTCAGCCTGACCAATTTAGGCCATCCCATTATTTTTGTGGAGGACGGAAATTATAAAAACAGCGGGGAGCTGTTACTGAGGCAAGTCCACGAGGGGGTCGATCTGCGTATGGACCAAGCCAGAGATGTGCTCCGGAATATAGGGCGGCTCTGGAAACGGCCGGTCCACCTGGATACAATGGAAAACGGAAAACCGAAGCACCTGTGCTTCGATGGACAAGATGTGAGGAGCCAGTAAGCAACAACCGACCGGTTTACCGCCGCGTCGAGTCGGCAGAACAAATGCAATCTTTTAGAGGGGGTTCCCAAATGTCACTTGGAAAATCAATAGTTCAGCGAGTGCGTGCACAGTCTTCGGAGCAGATGGGGGCAGGCAACCAGAAGGGGGGATATTTTGTTGAGGCTGCTGAAGGTTCCATTCGAGCTCGGGTAGAGCTTGCGGATGCCGGCAGGCTCGGGTGTCTGGCCATGAGCCTCCAGGTGGAGCGTACCGCAGGCCCGGAAGCAGCCGACGTACCTCCGGCGGCGCTCAATGTGCGGGCCGAGCAATTGACCAAACGCCTCGGCTATCTTATGGAAGATCTGGGCCTCGTGGAGATCGACTGTCGGGAGGGTGTCTGCCAGATTCGAAGTACGCCGCCTGCCAGCGAAGAAAAAGGGGTGAGCTACTATGAGCTTATACTTGAGGAGAAAGGCCGGGCTACTTTGACCAGATATGAGAAAAGCGCCGGAGAGACCCGCCGGACACCCAGAAGCATGAACTTCTCTCTTGAAGTGCTCCAGAGGCTGGTGGACGACCTGGCGGGAGTAGTGTAAAGATTTTCGCCAAACCTCTTTTTCCGGGGTTTGGCGCATGTAATTCAACCTTCCAGCCCATTGTCCATGTAAAACACATTAAAACCGTTTTCAGATTGCTCCTTTTTCCCTCAGCAGTTTAATCTCCTCCGAGCTTTTTCCCATTGCGGATAGAATTTCATCTGTATGCTCGCCCAGCAAAGGGGGCACCAGGCGAAGTTGCGCCGGCGTGGCGCTCAACTTAAACGGAAAACCGAGGAGGCGGATAGTCCCTGAGAAAGGGTGATCGGCGGTCATAACCATGTCCCGAAACCTGGTGTGGTCGCTGGAGAGCACTTCGTCCAGCCCGAGGATTCGCGAACAGGGAACGCCTGCTTTCAGCAAATCTTTTTCCCAGTCGGCGGCCGGTCGTGTGGCAATGCGCTTTGCAATAAAAGGGTTGAGCTCTTTTCTGTTCAGCGTCCGGTCATAGTTGGTCCTGAACCGTGGATCGTCCTGTAACTCCTCCAGGCCCATCACCCGGCAGAACGCGGGCCAGAGCCGCTGGTTGGTCGTGATCTTGATATAAACACCGTCCCGGGCCACGAAAGCATTTTGAGGAGAGCGATAGCTTGTCTCGTTTCCCATACGGCCGACGATTTGCCCAACAGCAAGGTATTCTGCAGCTTCCGGCGCCTGCAGAGCGATCAGGCAGTCCAGCATGGAGATGTCGATATGCTGTCCGGTCCCGTGGCGCTCCTGGATCCTCAGGGCCGCCAGTATGCTTAACACGGCGTAGAGCGATGCGTTCAGATCGGCCAGTGCAGTGGAGCACCGTGTAGGGGGGCCGTCGGGGTGGCCGGTGGAGTTCATCAGGCCCGACTGGGCCTGGATGATGGCGTCATAAGCCCGTCGGTCGCGCCATGGTCCCGTCTGGCCGAAACCGGAAATGGAGCAGTAGATAATGCGCGGGTTGATCGCCGTAATATCCTCATAGCCCAGACCGGCGCGTTTCAATGCGCCTGGCGCACTGTTCTCCACCAGGATGTGGCTCTGACGCGCCAGGTCGAGGGCGATGGCCTTCCCCTCGGGATGTTTATAATTCAGGGTGATGCTTTTTTTGTTGCGGTTGAAATTGTAAAAATAGTCCTGGTGCTCCTCCCGCCCCTTGTAACGAAGCAGGCTTCGAACCTCATCCCCGGTGCCCGCTTGTTCGATCTTGATTACGTCCGCACCAAGATCACCCAGGATCATAGTGCAAAACGGCCCCGCTAAGGTTCTGGTAAAATCAAGAACGCTTATCCCCTCCAACGGTAACATTTCTTGTACTCCTGTTTAATGGTATAAATGTTTATTGCAAGTCATACTTTGACGTTACGTTATCATTGGCTGTTGCCTCATGCAGGCACTTGATGCACTTAGCGCAAGCCCGTGAAAAAGTGCGCTTTGACTCTTCTTCATATTCAAGAGGTTGAATAACAATCGAATTCATATATATGCTAAAATTTATAAAACATCAACTGGTTGGCACTGATAATTGACGATAAGTACATTATTGCCATTCCTGGAGAAACGTAATGACATGAAAATCATTGCCAAAAAAAAATCGCAAGCATCATCGGCGGCGCGGAAGCATCACCCCTTCCGGCTGTCAGGCATTTATATCCATGTAGTACGGGCTTCCAGCTCGTGCTTTATCATGGCTTGGATGGCGATACCGCAATTTCAACGGTAAAAGGTGTTACGTGATGGTTAAGGAAAAATGGGAACTCCCGGCCTTTTGAGTTCTTGACAATGGGATACAATTATTATAAAAGAGCTATTGTCGGTATTTTGAAAAAAAATGAAAAGGAGGTATCGATTATGGGAAAATTAAGAACACTATCCATCATTCTGACATTCTGTTTGGTTGCAGGGCTTATGTTTGCAACCGGCTCTGAGGCAAAAGAGGTGACAATCAAGTTTGCGACGGCGAACCCGGAAAACAGTTATCATGGTGTGTTCGGCCTGGCATTTAAGAAATATGCGGAGCAGATGTCAAATGGCCGTATTAAAGTGGAACTATTTCTGAGTGGCCAGATGGGCTCGGAACAGGACAATGTAAATCAAGTCTCCTCAGGTATCATTCAGATGTCAACACAAGCGGTGAACAATGTGACCCCTTTCGCCTCTATTGTTGGATTTTGCACGCTCCCCTATATGTGGAACAGCTTTGATGAGGCATGGGCGGTACTGGACAGTCCCTTGAAAAAAGAGCTCAACAAAACCATGGTCAAGCAGGGCAACTTCAGAGCGCTGGCCTGGCTGACCGGGGGGTTCAGGGTCCTGACCAACTCCAAAAAACCCGTGAGAACGCTTGAGGACTTGAAAGGGCTCCGTATTCGGGTTCCAAAGAATGAAATCATGATCCAGGCGTATAAAGCATGGGGCATCAATCCGGTGCCCATGGCATGGACTGAAGTATTTAACGCTCTGCAGCAAAGAGTGGTGGATGGCCAGGACAATCCTTATGCCGCTATTCCGCAAGAGAAATTCTACGAGGTACAGAAGTATATCACAAACATTCACTACATCCTTTGGATTGGACCGGCGCTGGTGAATGAGAAATGGTATCAAGGTCTGCCCGCCGATCTCAGGAAAATCGTGGATGAGGCGGCGCTCAAAGCCCAGAACGATGAGCGGAAATGGGCGGTCGGCAATGAAGGTAAAGCGTGTCTGGAGGCGATTGAGCACGGAATGGAAGTAACCGTGCCGGCCAATAATGAGAAGGAATGGATTGAAAAAGCAAAATCGATCTGGCCGAATTTCTACGATAAAATCGGAGGAAAGGACTTCGTGGATCAGGTTATTGCTTTTCTTGACAAATACCGTAAGGGAAAACGATAATCATCAAATGCTTGTCGATAAGAGCCCTCAAAAACACCGGTGAGGGCTCTTTTTTTGCTTGGTTTACAGCGAAGTTCTGAAGAAGCGATTTAAAGAGTGTATTAAGTACACAATTTCATAAATACGATGAAGTATTTTGAGCTGTCGAAGAATGTGCAGTTCTTTTCTGAAACATATCTTGATCTGATAATTTTTCTACGAGCTTTGCAAAATTGATGAGATGGCCGCACTAAATTTTCTCAATCTCTCATTGGGGGCCACGGGCAAAGCCGCGGGCTTGCCGTGCCTTCTCATAGCCGGTTTTACTGGCAATCTCAGGAGACCCCCGGCAAGCCGCAATATTTCGAATATTTCCTTGAAATTCCATCAAATATACTATTTTTAATTTAAATATTAGCATTAACTATCAATATATTGTACAAAATCTGCAATTTTTGGTTGACAGGAAATCTCGATCTTGTTAATAAAGCAATAAAATCAATTATAAAAGGAGGTAAGAGATGAACAAAGCGGAATTGGTGGCTCAAATGTCCAAAAAAGCCGGGATCCCCAAGGTTGCGGCGAGCAAAGCTTTAAACTCTATCACCGAAGGAGTGAAAGGATCTCTCAAGAAAGGAAAATCCGTCTCCATGCTGGGCTTTGGTTCGTTCTCGGTTGTTAAGCGAGCCGCACGCACGGTGCGCAACCCCCGGACGGGTAAGCCCATGAAGATCAAGGCCACAAAGGCCGTCAGATTCCGACCAGGAAAGAATCTCAAAGCGGCCGTAAAAAAGTAATTACCTTTTTAACCCCATCCTGCCCGGTAAATCTTCCGGTAGAGGGAAGCGAAGATTTCGGATTGTCTCCGAAAATCGAAAGGGTATAGTTTGCAATTTCAATCCTGGAAATGGCACAATAAGAGCTTGAATTATGTGCTTTCCCGAATGCCTTGAGGACGCCGGGTAGTATTTTTCGTCTCCCAAAACAAAAGACCCAGTAAAATCGCAGCCGTCAGTGCGCTTATAGCGGCGCCGATGAGAAATGAGGCCGGGTGGAAATCGAACACCACGAAGTGGCGGCCGGGCGCGAGAAACGTGCCCATGAGGAACCCGTAGGCGCGCACCGGCGATTGTTCTTCTCCGTCAACATGGACTCTCCATCCCGGATAATGCCGAAGGCTAACGGCCAGAAACCTGGGCCTCTCGAGCCGGGCATCCATTTCCAGCCTCCCGTCCCCTGATTCGATGACGTTTACCCACTCCCCCGCCCGCAGGGACTCGCTTTCCTGGCGGGAGACGGCGGAAGAGGCACGCACCGGGGCGACGGAATGAGGTTCCAGACGGGGCATCTCGCCGTTCCAAATGGGCTCGTCAGAGATCGTCATCGGCACAAGCCAGGCTAAAGGCATCGCCCGTTCATTTCGGAATACAGCCACTCGCCCATCATCATAAATTTTTGTGTGGCGTGAGGGGTCCGGCTGCCAGGGGAATTCGCTTCTCGCCAAAATGAATCGAATCCCCAACACATCAGCCACCCATTGAGACAAGAACAGGTTATCCGGATACGTGGCGTTGTTCGCCATTCGGCCGATAAAGCGGTTATAGGTGTTGTGCTGGAGGGGGCCGTACAATCCGATCTGCCGAACCCCATAGAGCACGTTGAGGTCGGGGAGAGCCAGGTGTGCATATTCCTCGGTCCAGGAAGCCGATGAAAGGAAAAGAAAATCGGACAGGGTGCAGACCCGACCTTCAGATAGTCCTTTTCCAGAGTCCGCTTCCATGGCCTGTATGGTGGGCGGCCTGTTGTTGAGTAATTGCCTTACAGTTGTGCCGGGAACGGACAAAATACCCAGGGGGGTAAAAGCGGCAAGGGGAAGAACAATTCCCGCGGTAAGCAGGGTTGTTCCGGCGGCCTGGCCCAGCCGTGGAGCCACATGGATTACAGCCGCTGTAATTCCTGCCAGTGCCAGGAGAAGCAGCCCCTCAGCGGCAACTTCCACCGGAGTTATGCTTCGAATGGCCCCGAAATTATTGTAAACCGCTTTTTCCCAGATGCCCCTTTCCGGAAACCGCAAGGCAATGGAAATTACCGCCAGGCCGAGGATCATTACCGCCGGGGTCCACCGCCTGGTTTTTTCTCCCCTGGCGGCGGTTCTTTGCAGGATATGATCGAGGGCGAATCCGGTTAATATCGCGAGCGCCAGACCCGCCACCGCGAGAAACCTTGCCTGTACCTGGAACAGGTTGACAACGGGTAAGTGATAAAGGATGATTCCCAGGGGTGTTCGCCCACCCGTTGCCATTAGTGCAAATATCAGAGCCATGCAGGCCCAGGGCAGCCATGAGGCCCGGGCAGACGGCAGAGGTGAGGGCGGCCCAGATCCGGAAAAAATTTGTTCTCTGTGGGATTTCCAGGGCTTCATGGCAAGGACATATGCCAATGCCACGAAGGGAAATACCCCCACAAAATAGATCCCGTACATGGCAGCAGACCAGTCGCCGCTGCTCCCGGCAGCCACGCTCATGGCCCCCGGAGAAATCAGGGAGGCCGGCAGATGAGCCGGATTCAGTGAACCGAGAGCGAAATTTTCGTAAGATATGCGGGTTCGCGGTCCCAGCCGCACCATCTCGGCAGTGGGTATTATCTGCAGCGCCGATAACCCAATGGCTGCAAAACCGATGCAGCCTACGCCACCAATAACCCGCCATGAACGGCTCTTTGAGGTAATAATGTGAAAGACCGTAAGTACGCCCGCCGCCAGCCCTGTATAAACAACCAACTGTGGAAAGCCCGCCAGCACCTGCACAGCCCAGGTCAGGGACGCCGCGGCTCCGCGGCGTACGGAGGGACGCTGGAGGTAGCGCATCACGGTCAGAAGGACGGCGGGCATCCATGTCAGAGAAGCGGAGAAGGGATAGAAACCCATGTGGCTGAAAGAGCACCCGGGAAGGGTGAAAATGATTCCTGCCATGAGGGCGGCACGTCGTTCTATTCCATGATGCAAGGCCAATCCGTAAGTGAAAAAACCCGCCAGGACTGTGTGGAGGATGACGGTGGCGTTGTGGCCGGCCAGTGGAGAAAGGAAAAGATGGATCAGGTTCAGGGGATAAAACGCTGCTGTCTGGATGTCGGCGGCCAGAGGATAACCGGAATAGAGCAATTCGGTCCACAACGGAAAGGACTCCTGTGCAATGGCCTGCGTCCATAGATATCGGACGGGAAAGTAATAAACCAGGGCGTCACCGGAACCGAGAAAAGTGAGACCAAGGACTGCCCGTCCCAGAAGACCGAGAGGGATAACGGCCAGAATCGCCAACGGCCATGCGGTAGAGGAGAAATATCGAATTTTCCTTATCGTTGTTCTCATCCCTTCCTTCGGTTCCATCATGGCAAAAAGCCGTGCGCAGTCCATGAGTTTTGGTTGCGATGGAAAACGGCGCTCAGAGTCGCGCCGGCTTCGCGGAAAAGACGCTCCACCTCTTCTTTCCGCAAATAATGGGCCACGGGAGGGGCTAGCTGGTCGAAGATCACCAGCCCCAGATCCTCTACCCTGAGCTTTCGCAGCACAGAGAAATATGACCGGTACGGCAACGGCAGGGAAACGCGGTAAATCGAGTGGATTATTCCGTAAAGGAAAACGCCCATGACACGGGAAAGGCCGTATAAACAACGCCGATTCATTCGGGTGGTCCATCGACGCAGGGGGCCGATCAATCGCAGGTAGGTCAGGTTCCCCTCCCAGGCGTATATCCAGAGGAAGATCAGCCCTCCCGGCCTCAAACATCGCAGCAACCCGCGGAATCCTTCCAGGGGATTCTCCAGATGGTCGATTACTCCGAGGGAATATACAACATCTGCTGATGGGCGAAGGGGCGGTTTACGTATATCTGCCTGGATCACATGGATGAAGGGGTTTTCCCTGGTCAATCGGAAAGCGTGGTGGACGGAGGAAGATATATCCATTCCGATAACGGTTGCGGCACCGAGGTCTTCGTGTACGCGAGGCAGCCAGCGGCCGCTTCCACATCCGCCCTCAACGACAACGCCGTCTGCCATGGGTGAGGTTGCCCCGCACTCCAGTTGAAGGAAATCGCGGAGCAGCGCGGATGAAGCCATGAAGTCGCGGTGGGAGGGAAAGCGATCCCACTCGAATCCAAAGGTTTCGGAGACCTGGCGCTGCAGGGGCTCTTCTTCCCGATCCAGCAGCAAGGGGACCCCTCTCCGTATGGGGTACCCGTGTCCGCACACCCTGCACAAGAGCATCCCTTCCATCAAATGACCGCTTTCTTCAACGTCCTTCTGCGCCAGGGAGAGATCCCCGGAACAGGACGGACACATAAGATAGGGCAGCAGAGAGAATCGCATCGTTTTGTAAGTTTCTATGAATTAGATGCCGTCAGGAGCGCTCACGATCAGGAGATGCTCCAGGGCGGAGTTCATTAATAGAAGCATCCACTTTGATCAGCAACATAAATGAATCTCGTAGATTTTGAATCCAGGAGGAGCCTTCGGTGTGAGGCTTGTCTCCAGGATGACTCCGCATGTGCACGCAGCATGAGATAGAGATTTCCGACCGGGACAAGGAATATCCCGATATAACGCATCAATATAGCCGGGCCGCTTGCTAATCCGGCCGCAAGTATAAAGGGAGAAGCGAACACCGTGTCTTTATATGGTGAATTCATTGGCCGGATAGAGGCCAAAGCAAGACAAGCCGGGAGAATCCACAGGATGAACATTCCCTTGGACCAAGCGTAAGCGCTCAATTTCACAAAAGGTATAAAGATCGGAAAGGCCGCTGCCGCTAATATGGCGGCTTTCCGCCCAACCAGTGCCTGTCCGAGCCAGACCATCGGAAACAGCGCCAGTGCGGTGGTCAAAAGGTTCAGCCCCCTGGCGGCCATGATCGGATCCAGTCCGGCCCGAATCCCCACGGCGATCAGGGCTGGAAAAAGAGGAGGCCACGTGGTCTCTGGCTGAGGAATTTCCCGTGTTTCCAGAGACACCCGTAAGGTGGTATAACCCATATCCGCCGCCAAATTCCGGGCACTCCCGATGTAACCCATGGCCACCGGGGACAGCCCCGGCTGATTGCGGGCATGCAACAGGAAGATGACCAACGACAGAAGGAAGATCGACAGGGTGAGAAACCGCCCGCTTCGTTCCATTCTTATCGGCAGTTTACGGTGAAGCCGGAAAAACCGGACCCACAGGACGCAGGAGATCAGCCATCCAGCCGGAAACACGCCATAGAGCGTGTATATTGTTTCGCTGCGGTGGAAGCGGACCGGATGATAATCTTCATAGGGATGCGGTTGTATGAGAAAATATTTCAGCGGCGCGAGGATCTCCCGGGGAAAAATGAGCCAACCCAACAGGCAGGCCGGCACAGCGACTGCCAGGCCAAACATGAGCCGACTGCGTATAGCGATACAAAACCACCTGGTCATCGTACGAAGTCCATAAATAGGCGAAGTTGGCCGGCCAGGCTCCGCCAGTTGCCAGCCTGAAGCCGTGAAACGGCGTAGGATGGATGAAGATAATAGTGTAAAAACGCTTTTCGCGCAGTTGTCTGAAGCTCATTCGGGTGTTGGTCGCCGAGGCTTACGGGGGGCGGCCAGCATTGGATCATATGTTCTAATGCGGATGAATGAGGCTCCCATCCTCCCGCGCTTTTTGTTCCATTACCGGTTCTCTCCGCATCAGGTTCAGATTCATGGACGAATTTATGGTGCAGAGGGGTTCCCGGATACGGGATCACAACATGGAAAGAAGCGTAAGTGGGCCTCAGACGCCGTGCAAGGCGCACAGTTTCCCGGCTCTCCGCCTGCGTTTCCCCCGGCAGCCCGATCATGAAGAAGCAGGCCGTCTCAATGCCCGCCCGGTGGGTCATGGCCACCCCTTCCTCGATCTGCTTGATACGTATGTTCTTCCCGCATGCATCCAGTAGACGTTGGGAGCCGCTTTCTATCCCGTAATGGATAAGGCGGCAACCTGCCTTGCGCATGAGGACCAGCATCTCCGCATCGACCCTGTCGGGACGGGTCTGGCAGGACCAGGTCAGGTCGATCCGTTGGTTGATCATGTGACGGCACAGTTCCCGAACCGCCTTGTCATTGCCGGTGAAAAAAAGGTCGAAAAAATAGGCGCGGCGCACTCCTGTCGTCCGAACGGCCGTCTCCACCTCCTGGATCAGTCGCTGGCCGGTTTTTTTGCGGTAGCCGTGGCCGAACATGCTCTTGAGGCAGAATTGACAGACATAGGGGCATCCTCGCGAGCCCTCAAAGATAGTCAGGTTGTTCCCGAGTAGTTCATAGCGATACAATCGAGGGTCCAGATGATGGAATGCCGGAACGGGCAGGGACATCAGGTCCGCAGGCGGGCGATCCGGCGTAGAGTGCACCACGTCCCCTTCCTGCCAGGTAACACCGGGTATGTGCTGGAGGTCCAATGACTGGCACAAGTCGACAACAGTTTCCTCCGGTTCGCCGCGAATTACGGCCCTTGCCCCGGTGACGCGGAGCATGGCCTCGGGAAAAACGGAGCCGTGCGCCCCCAGAACGAAAAGATTATGTCTGGGCAGGTCGGCCATGTTTTCAAGGATCTCCTCAATATCCAGGCTCGGGCACTGCCATCGGTGATAGGGAGATGTGGTGACGAAGACGCGGTCGGCCTCCCCGGCTAGCCGGGCCGCATCTTTTTTGTCCAGGGGCTGCACGGCGAGGTCCGCAAGACGGACATCCACACGTTGTTCCTCCAGCATGGCGGCGGTTGTCAGAAACTCCAGCGGAGGGATCCGCCGGTTATGGATTTTCCCCCGGGAACTGATCAGGCCCTTCGGAGGAAGGTTCAACAACAGAACACGCATGGCCGCCTCGATTATCGGCTACCGTTACTATACTCCCGTGCATCAGCCGGAGGTTCGTATAACGCTCGTCAGATCCGGGCCCGTAGTTGCAGGATTTCCCATACGGCCGCCGGGATGCGAGCCAGAATGGGCCTGTCGGTTTTCCGTGTTTCCGAGACTTCCACCGGGATCTCCATGATTTTCAAGCCGGCCCTCTGGGCCCGGATGATCAACTCCGTGTCATATACATGATATGTCGGCGGGGATTCAAGGACAATATGCTCCAGTGCCTTCGTCCACCTCCATCCCTTCATCCCGTGGGTGTCGCTGACCCGCAGGCCGAAAAGTATGTGCAGGACCATCCGGAATCCCTGGGAGATAAACTTCCTCAAGAAGGTACGATTATCCCTGGAAAGCAGTGAGTTTTTGGAACCGATAATAATATCATAATCGAATGCCATGAGAGCATATACAACGCGCATGAATTTAGCGTCATAATAGTCAATATCACAACTGATCAGCAACCTGCCCCGCGATTGGAGCATCCCTTCTTTCAAAGCAGAGCCATAATTCGGCAGTGGCTGATGGAGGGCGCGGACGCGACTGTTTTGTTTTGCCGCTTCATCCACCAGGGCAGACGTGCCATCTGTGCTTCCGTTCTCCACCAGGATCAGCTCATAGTCGAAATCCACCTGTTGAGCCATTGTTTCCAGTATGGAACGAACCCGGTCCAGGAGAATTTGTGCCTCATTATGAACCGGGATAATAACTGATACGAGTGGCTCCCTCTGGCCGGTCATTATTTTCCTTCTCTCTCAATCACCTGTATAAAAGGGAAATATTATGTGTTGTTTATCATGCTTTGTTATGGGCAGGCAAGTGAATTAAAAAGCAAAATCTTCCGGGGAACCACCTCCATAATTTCATCCTAGCAATGACAAGCACTTTTTCCGTATTTTGATTAACTTATTAATATAATTTTCTTTTTCTTGAATCTATTTTACCGGGTCTCCACTAAACCGCTATTGTCGAATCTATCTATTAGGGATATCACCGATCTAATTTGTCATTTTTATGTGGCAATATGTAATTGCCCGGGAACACCACCGGCCCTGACCAAGCTATTAAAGATAGTGTCAGTGGGTGGCCCAGACGACTTGTCTTCCGGATCGCGAAGCGGCAGGAGGATTTACCCGGCGCAACATGACGCTGCCGCCACCCATTATAATAAGGAAATCGGAATCACCTCTTGTTGCTGCGCAGCTCAGACAATAAATTGTCTGGGCCACCCCGCCCGGGTCCAATTACGTGCGGGCTTTAAGGCACCAAATAGAAACCCGACCCCTCATCATGGAGATGCCTGCCTCAGATGCTTATAACATTTTCATGATTCGCGGGTGCAGCCCCTGAATGACAATTATCCGGAGACTTGATATCCAATGATGCCATTGACCAACAAAGGCTATGGGGACGGATTTGAAACCCGTCTCTCTATGGAATATTGGCGGATTTTCGCGAAATAACATGATGCGGAATAAAAACTGCTGTGTCTATTAGTAGCCAGGGCATCACCATTAATTATATCTGAATTCGGCCGGATCACCTCCGTTTGTCCCGCGTGAGTGAGCAAACAGCGCTTCCGCGGATGATTGTTTCCGTAGTGGTTATCCAAATTATAATGCTATATTTTGTTCCCGGGGAAACATTGGGAAAAATCACGGGATTTATCATTGAAAATCCGGAATGAATAGATTAAATATAAGCTGAAAAACATTATTCCGCGGGATACGGGATACAAGAAAGGAACGCTGAACGATGAGCCTGAAGATTGTGATTGCGGGAGGAGTGGCAGCGGGAACCAGCGCGGCGGCCAAGGCGCGTCGATGCGATGAACATGCGGAAATCGTCCTTTTCGAGCAGGGTTCAAGCATTTCATACGCGACCTGTGGTATGCCGTATTATCTCAACGGGGTTATCAAAGAAAGAGAGAGCCTGCTGGTGGTGAAGCCCGATTCTTTTGCCCAGCGGTTCAATATTCGCTTATGCCTCCGCCATCGAGTGGAAGCGATCCATTCTGAAGAGCAAGAGGTAAGAGTCAGGGATTTGAGCACGAATAGAACGTTCCGGGAGAGGTATGACCGTCTGATCCTCTGCACAGGATCCCGTGCAGTGGTGCCTCCTTTGCCCGGGGTCGAATTGCCTTTTGTCTTTTCGTTGAAGTCCCTGGACGATATGGACCAGATTTTTAGCTTTATGGCTGAGAAATCGCCTCGACGCTCAGCCGTAATAGGTGGAGGTCTCATTGGAGTGGAAATGGCGGAATGCCTCCGGGAGAGAGGACTTGAGGTTACGCTGGTGGAGATGATGGAGCAGGTTCTCCCGTTCCTCGATTGGGATATGGCCCAGTTGATCCAGGCTCACCTGGATGAAAAAGGAGTTCGGCTGCTGCTGGGCCAGCCTCTGAAATCCATTGGGTACGGGGCCGGTGGAGATGGCGAGGTGATTATCGGCTCAGGCTTCCGGGTTCCCTGTGATATGGTGATCCTGGCCATCGGCGTTCGCCCCGATGTGGAACTTGCCCGGCGCGCCGGAGTGGACATAGGTCCCACCGGCGCCGTTTCGGTGGATGATGAAACGCGCACCTCCCTTCCCCACATTTTTGCCGCCGGAGATTGCGCTGAGGCCATGCACCTGATAACAGGCAAAACCGCGTACATGCCCATGGCAACGGTGGCCAACAAACAGGGCCGGGCTGCCGGGGCCAACGCAGTGGGCCGCCATTTGAAAGTCCAGGGATTCTGTGGTACCGTCATTGTCAAAAGCTTCGAGATGACAGCAGCCCGCACGGGCCTGAACCAACGGGAAGCCCTGCGCGAGGGAATGGACCCGCTGGTGCACTATATCCACCCGGGGGATCACGCCGGATACTACCCCGGCTCCCATCCTCTCCACATCAAGATCATCACATGCCGCCGCACAGGACACCTCCTGGGAGCTCAGGTTGTAGGCCGGAAAGGGGTGGATAAGAGAATCGATGTATTTGCCGCGGCCCTGTATAACCGCATGAAAACAGAGGATCTCATTCACCTGGACTTGGCGTATGCACCGCCGTATGCGCCGGCCAGGGATGCGGTGCTGGTGGCCGGGGCCACCGGACAAACACTCTTTTCGGGCGACTGGCGGCCTATTCTGCCGGCTGAGCTCTATGAGCGGATACATGGGAATGATCAACTCTGTATCGTTGATGTCCGTCAGCCCAAGGAATGCCGGGAGGAGGGGATCATTCCCGGGGCTATTGAGATTCCTTTGCCCGATCTGCGTGAAAGGATCGGTGAGCTCGATCCTGACCGGGAAACAGTGGTATACTGTCGCCAGGGCGTTCGGGCTTACATTGCAACGAGAATTATGTCGCAACGCGGGTTCCGGGACGTAAAAAACCTGACGGGCGGCGTACTGTCCTGGCCCTACGAACTTGTCAAACAAAACAGGAGCGAGCCGGATGGGGACCCCCTGAAAGGATGTGAGTCATGACGCGGTACTTTGAAGTCATAGTTGGATTTTTTGTGGCCGTGGTCCTGATCTCCAACGTGGCTTCAACCAAAATAGTGGACTTGCGTTGGTTCACCTTCGACGGCGGCACCATTTTATTCCCGCTGGCGTATATCTTCGGTGACATCTTCACGGAGGTTTACGGGTATGCCCGCTCGCGGGTTGCCATCTGGACGGGATTTGCAGGAGCGGCCCTCATGAGCCTGATCCTTGCCGTGGTGGGTGCTATGCCCCCTGCGGCAGGCTGGGAGCATCAGAACGCGTACATGACCATCCTGGGTCAGACGCCGCGCATCGTTCTCGCCTCGCTGGTTGCTTACTTTGCAGGCGAATTTTCCAACTCCTACGTGCTGGCAAAGATGAAAATCTTGACCAGGGGCCGCTGGCTCTGGACCAGGACCATAGGCAGCACGCTGATAGGGGAACTGGTGGATACCTTTTTATTTTGCTCCATAGCCTTTCTGGGAAGTTTCCCCATGTCCCTGCTCGGGAAGATCATCCTGTCCAATTATGTCTTCAAGGTCGGGGTGGAGGTGATGTTCACCCCCGTTACCTACCGCATTGTCGCATTTCTTAAGTCTGCCGAACAGATGGATGTGTATGACAGGGAAACCGACTTTAACCCGTTCCGGTTCAGACTGGGTGCCGCCCGGGAATTGCCCTGAACCCCACTGATCGCCCCGCCTCATTTTTTCGCCCGGTCATTCGGTGGCTGAGAATTGATCCAGGCAGCTATCACGAAGCCCGGGTCTCTATTTCTTGAATTATCTTGACCATTGCGATCGAGAAACAACTAGAGTAAAATATACATGAGATATCGCTGTTAACCTGAACAGTATTAAATATTTTTTTAGGCCACAGGATGAGAAGAAAAGAGTTTGAGGTGATACCCCATGGTCGATGAAGAACATTTTGTCTCAGCTCCTTTGATCACCGTCGCCAAGGCGGCGAAGTTTCTCGGGATTGGCCGCAAAGTTGTGTACCAGTTGATTGAGCGCGGCCAGATACGCGCCGTGAAGGTGGGAAGGGCTGTACGTATCGAGCTGGCCTGTCTTCAGCATTTCAAGAATAGCGGCGAATTAACATGACAGCGTTACCGGAAGGGGGTGGTTGCTGTGGCGCCGCCCAGAGAACTCAAACAAATATCCGATACTCTATGGGAACTCCCCATAACTTTCAAAGAGGGGATGAGGGTGCCGGCCAGGATCTACGGTACCAGGAGCCTGGTGGAGCAAATGGATGACGGCGTCTTTGACCAGGTTTCCAATGTTGCCACCCTGCCGGGGATTGTACGCTGCGTCTACTGCATGCCCGACGGGCACTGGGGATATGGGTTTCCCATCGGAGGGGTGGCCGCAATGGATGCCGAGACCGGGGTCATCTCGCCGGGGGGCATCGGGTTTGATATAAACTGCGGCATGAGGGCGCTGGTCACCAATCTCACATACGAGGAGGTCAAGCCTCATCTGCGTGATCTGGTGGACAGGCTGTTCAAACGCGTGCCGGCCGGAGTGGGGAGTTCAGGCTTTCTCAGGATCGACAGGGATGAATATCGCGAGGTCGTGGAACAGGGCGCGCGATGGTGTGTGGAGCGCGGGTATGGATGGCCCGAAGACCTGGAGATGACAGAGGAGGGAGGGTGTATTCCTGGCGCGGATTCCTCAAAGATCAGCCAGCGGGCTATCAACCGGGGGCTCAACCAGATTGGTACCCTCGGCTCCGGCAACCACTATCTGGAAATCCAGGTGGTCAAACCCGAGCACATTTATGACGAGGCCATTGCCCGGGCCTTCCGGATTACCATTCCCGACCAGGTGGTGATCATGTTCCACTGTGGAAGCCGGGGGTTCGGCCACCAGGTGGCCACCGATTATCTCCAGATATTCCTGAAGGTAATGGAATCCAAGTACGGGATCAGGATACTGGATCGGGAGCTGGCCTCGGCGCCGTTCAGCTCTCCGGAAGGGCAGGACTATTTCGCCGCCATGAAATGCGGCATCAACATGAGCTTTGCCAATCGTCAGATGATCCTGCACCGGGTCCGCGAGGTTTTCTCCGATGTATTCAGTCGTGATCCCCGGGATCTGGGCCTTCACATGATATACGACGTTGCCCACAATACCGCCAAGCTGGAACGATACCGCGTGAACGGTGAATTCCGCCGACTCATCGTCCACCGCAAAGGAGCCACCCGTGCCTTTGGTCCGGGCATGGAAGGTATCCCTGAGGTTTACCGCGACATCGGACAGCCGGTCATCATCGGCGGAAGTATGGAGACAGGCTCCTATCTGCTGGTGGGTGTGCCCACCGGCGAGCAGACCTTTTTTTCCACGGCCCACGGCAGCGGCCGAACCATGAGCCGGACCAGGGCCCGAAAGGTCTTCCACGGCAAACGGCTGCAAAAAGAAATGGAAGAGCACGGGATTTACGTCAAAAGCGCTTCCTATTCCGGGTTGGCCGAGGAGGCGGGCCCGGCATACAAGGACATTGATGAAGTTATCGACACCACGGTATTGGCAGGCATCAGCAAAAAAGTTGTAAAGTTAACGCCCGTCGGCAATATCAAGGGGTGAGCACGTAAAAGCATGAGCGCGTTGCGAGGGAATGCGTCACCCTCAATCCTCAACTCGCAAAACGTAACACAAAGCCCGTAACAAGTAACCCTCAACTCGCAACACGTAATATTTGCCCATGGCTATTACACCTTTAACCCTGATCACCGGCCCTCTGGGGAGTGGAAAAACCACCTTGCTGCGGCGGATACTGGAATCCTCCAGTAAGAAGATCGCCGTCCTCATGAACGAGTTCGGCGAACTGGATATAGACAGCAAGGTGATTGAGGGAAAGAATGTGCGCATAACCGAAATGGCCGGTGGATGTGTGTGCTGCTCGTTGATCGGGGAGTTCGAAGCGGCCGTTCGGGAAATCATCGAGACGGTGCGCCCTGATCTGATCGTAGTCGAGACCACCGGGGTGGCCGAGCCCGATGCACTGGTCATTGACATCCAGGATAACCTTCCGGAGATTCATCTCGATGGAATCATCTGCATCGCAGACGCAGATGCCATGCTTCGGTATCCCAACATCGGGCATACCGCCCGGTTGCAAATGGAGACGGCGGACATTATTGTGATCAACAAACTGGACCTGATCCAACCGTGCCATCTTGAAGAAATTGAAAGGAAGATCAGAGATATCAACGAGAGCGCCGTCTTTTTCCACGCCGTCCGGTGCGGCCTGGACACCGACCTCCTGTTTGGCGCAGATTTCGAGCGACACGTCGGGCTCAGAGCACATCTGCACGAAAGTCCCATGGAGGTCTTTGCCTTCCGTTCGAATCGGGCACTGGAACTTGAGAAGTTTGAGGCGTGGACGCACTCGCTTCCCGTGGAGGTTTACAGGGCCAAGGGGTTTTTGAGGTGCAAAAAAGGAAGTTATCTCTTCAATTATGTGGCAGGAAGATGGGATCTGGAGGACTTTCCGGCGGAAAAGACCGAGCTTGTATTTATCGGGGAAAATATAAACCGGTACCGGGAAGAAATCGTCCAGGGATTGAAGCAATGCGAGGTGCAGGATGCCATATCATTATCTTGAGGACGTGGCCACTGCGGACGTGGCCTTTGAGGCCCGGGGCGAAACCCTGGAGGAGCTCTTCACGGCCGCGGTCGATGCCACCACCAATGTCATGGTTCGCAACCTTTCCGGGGTCCGGGAAAGGGTGGAGAAGTCCATTCGGGTGAGTTCCGACGCTCTGGATTTGCTGCTGGTGGAGCTTTTGCAGGAGGTCATCTACTGGAAAGACGTGGAGAGGCTATTGCTGCGAGTGAAGGATATAATCCTTCATGAAGATAATGGCCGTTACAGCCTTGAGGCCCGGGCCGTGGGTGAGGAGCTGGATCCGGCCCGGCACGAGTTGATTGTGGACGTGAAGGCCGTCACCCTCCATCGACTGAAGGTTGAGAAAACAGAACGGGGATGGGAGGCGGCAGTTATCCTGGACATATGATCCAGCGATCTCCAGGCGGATGGGAAGGCAATGGTATGATCGGGATACAAAAAGAGGCCCTTTTCTATGAACACCTGGAGAGGAGCCGTGTACACTGTCATCTGTGTTTTCATCATTGCCTCATTCCGAAGGGCAAGCGGGGAAAATGCGGCGTCCGGGAGAACCGCGGGGGAACGCTCTACACCCTGGTTTACGGAAAATCCATTGCGCAGTCAATCGATCCCATCGAGAAAAAGCCGCTTTTTCATTTCTATCCTGGATCACGGTCCTTTTCCGTCGCCACGATGGGGTGCAACTTCCGGTGTCTCCATTGTCAGAACTTCCACATATCCCAGGTGCCGGGGGAGGAATCCCTGATCCTGGGAGATGATCTCCCCCCGGAGCGGATTGTGGAGCTTGCCCTGAAAGAGCGCTGCTCCAGCATATCGTATACCTATACCGAGCCTACAATCTTCTTTGAATACGCCCTGGAGACCGCTCGCGTTGCCTCTCGGCGGGGGCTCAAAAACGTATTCGTGACCAACGGCTACATTACCCCCGAGCCGTTGAAAACCATTCAGCCCCACCTTCACGCGGCCAATATCGACCTGAAGTTCTTTAAAGACGAGACCTACCGGGAGGTTTGCGGGGCCCGGCTCCGACCAGTGCTGGATTCCATCCGGCTTTACAAGGAACTGGGCATTTGGCTGGAAATCACCACCCTGATAATACCGGGCTATAACGACTCCCGGGAGGAACTGGAGGCCATCGCAGGATTTATCGCCCGGCTGGGAGCGGAGACGCCCTGGCACGTGAGCCGCTTTTACCCCACCCACCGGCTGCTGGACAGGCCGCGGACTCCCGTAGACGTCCTGCATACGGCCGGACAGGTCGGTCTTGATGCGGGGCTGCGCTATGTGTATACCGGAAACGTCTCCTGTGAGGAAGGAGAGAACACGTATTGCCACCGGTGCGGGCGCGTGCTGATACGAAGAAGGGGCTTTGCCGTGATGCAAACAAGCCTTTCCGGCTCCAGGTGCCCCGGTTGCGGGACAACATTGGATGGGGTCGGCTTCGATAATATTCCGGAGTAGATCATCACCTGATGGCATGCTTTAATGGATGTGCGAACGGTGCATACCTTACCTTCAGGGCGGTAAGCGGGGGCGTCAACGCCCCCGCCCGGTCGTTCGAGCTTACAGGAGCCTGGCCTCCGCGGCTTGCCAGTTAATGTTCTTGAAAAACGCCTCGATGTAATCCGCCCGCTTGAGCCCGTAATCGATCATGAACGCATGCTCGAAAACGTCCATGATAAGGACAGGTTTACACCCGGCGAAGTGTCCCACCTCGTGCTCGTTGATCCACTGGTTGATGAGGCGCTTCGATACATCATCCTGGTAGAGCACGGCCCAGCCGATACCCCGCATCGAACTTGTACCCTTGAAATCGCTCTCCCAATTCTCCACGCCGCCGAAGCTTGTCACCATCTCCCGGGCCAGCTTGCCCGAGCGGTCCAGGGTGCCGCTTCCGCCAAGGTTCTCAAAGTAATATTCATGGAGCCGCATTCCGTTGAACTCGAACCCCAGCCTCCTTTTTTGTTCCGCATACTCGGGGGTCCCCGTCTTTCCCGCCTTGTGCAGGGCTTCCAGGTTCTCCAGCAGTTTGTTGGTGTTGGTCACATAACCCTGGTACAGGGTGAAGTGATTTTTGAGCAGGGTTTCGCTGAACCCCTCCATGCCGATGATTTTCGAAAAATCCCGAGGAGTATATGCCATCTTTGACCTCCTTTAAATGAAAAACATGCCAAGGTCTTATCGAGGCCTTTGTTTAACCCCTAATGGGTGGGTTGTATATGGTTTGACCGGCGCCCTGAGGAAGGTGGGAAGATCTTCACCTTTGCCTGTCTATTATTCAGTTTAGAATCTTTCTTCGTAAAGTCAAACAAAAACTGTTGGTTTTTTAAGTAACTGATATGTGTCCATGAGATAGTTCTGTCCGCAAATCCTGCAACGGCAATGTGACTGTAATATCGTTGTTCAATATGTTGCTGATCAAAGTGATTAATTCTATTATTTTATTGCGCACCCGCTCCAAGGTGAGAAAGGCATGAGCCATCATGGCCAGGATTACATGGTGGTTCCACCCCAACTCAGAACCGGCCCTCATAATGATCCAGACCCAACTCGTCCTTCAACTCCCGGCAATCCATCTCAATACGCCGGCGGACTTTGGCATCCCGCACCATACGCCGCAGACCATAATCTCGAGGAAGCTCCGAGAGCCAGTACATGGCAGGTGTGTCCTGGCCCCGCGGCCACTCGATGATCAACCATTGCCGTGGCTGGGGAGCGGCGCCTTGATTGCGCCGTCTCTAAAATAGACATTGGACCTTTGAAAAACGAGAAAGCCCTCTTGGATTAAGGATTTCGATGAGGTATAATCCTCACCACCTGGGTGAAATCCCCAGAATCCAAGGAGGGCTA
>JAFDED010000053.1 GCA_019310535.1 Deltaproteobacteria bacterium | reverse complement strand
AGAATATTCTATATTAATGGCTCCAGCTACCGGCTAAAGAACAAACTTAAGAGAGGAAATTAAGGGGGTCACTTTTATTTGCATATGGGGGGTCAAATATCTTGACAAACAACAGTCAAGTTTTTTTTGGAAGTGTGTTAATGCAATATGATTATGTCACCGTGGTCATGGGGTCCTTGAAGATGCGCTCCCACTGGGAAAAGGGCAGATTGCTGGTAATCATCACACTGCCGCGCTCATGGTCATTTACGAACAAGGGAAACAGTTGGGGACGAGCGATCTCATCTCCAAAAGTTCCAGGACCTCGGAGCCGGGTAAGATTCCAGCGCGCTGTCCCTTACACATATGAATATCTTCAGCTCAACGATATCACTTCGAGAAAAGGGAGCTGGGGACTCGAATTGAGCAGGAGGGGCATCTAACATCTAATATGAAGCTTGATTTTGCGGACAGAAGCGAGGAACAGCAAGTAAAACGATTGCTTGAGGGGTTCGGATTATACTGGGAAGGCATTACACCATCCCATTTGCAACACTTTCTGGTTATGAGGAATGGTACTCAGCTTCCAGAGCACGTTAAATCATACCTTAGAAACTTATTGCTGTATCCTCGCATTTTTTCTTGATAGCACTCCCTGGCTTGGGTATAATCTTTTCCATGTTTTGGAATTGCTATGTCCCATGAGGACTTGAAATAATGACGTCATAACGCTTTATACCATTGAGGAGTTTTCATGGTCAAGATTAAAAGAAATGCTCCCTGCCCGTGCGGAAGCGGGAAAAAGTATAAAAAGTGCTGTCTACAAAGAAATGATGCGGCTCAAATTTCACCGAAGACATATCATGATTACTGCCTAGAAGTTGTCAATGCTTTGAGACCCAAGATCCTTAAGTTTATTAAGCAAAACAATTTTGACCGGCATATTGTTAGGGCCAAAAATCTGTACTGGCAACCCTTGGAGAAATATCTCGATTCGCCTGAAATGGACAAGGCGGATTTCCTGGCGTTTATGGAGTGGTTCGTTCATGACTTTATAATCCCAGAAAAAGGAAAGCCAGCGATTCAACTCTACTTTGAAAGTACGCCAAAGCTCACTACCAAAGAAATGCAGGTACTCAAAGACTGGCAAGATGCCTACCTTTCCGTGTTCCAGGTCAAAGAGGTTAAACCGGGAGAAGGATTTCTTGCCGAAGACATCTTTACGCAAGAAGAGGTTTTTATTTCTGATGTTACTTTATCACGAAATGTCCGAAAGTGGGAACTGGTTACAATAAGGAAGATCAAAGTCCTCAATGAATGGCAGGCGTCTGCTGCTGGAAGCAAGCAATCACCACGCGACAAAGGAAATATCCGGCAATTCGTCTTAGAATGCTTTGCAGATTACAAGAAAGAACACCCTGAATCTTCCCTAAACCAGTTTCTTAGGGAAAGAGGGTATTTGTTGAACCATTACCGCTTAACGCAGCATGCTAAACCAGATATGCCGAAAATCATAACGTCTTCGGGAGAGCAAGTAGTCTTCAGAGAGGCCCTCTACCACGTTAAAGACTTCCTCGCGGTCGCGAAGGCTTTGGAAAAGGCCGAAGATTTCGAGGCGTCAAACTGGGTAGAGGATGACAGTGGCCACTTGCTTGAAATCAACTTTGACTGGCTCCAACGAGGTAAATCCGGCAAGTTCGACATCGAGAATAAAATAGAAGACGGCCTTGAGTTGAAAACCTATGCCACGTATGGGCCAAGCGAGAAACAATATCTTGTGCTGGGAACAGTCAAACTTGTATCTGGCAGACTCACTCTTGCGGTTATGGGTAATGAGAGATTTGCACTTGGCAAGAAAAGACTTGAGGAAATCTTGAAAGGATTAGTCAAGCATAGATTAGATTCGCTCACGTCTATTGAATCTGCCTTTAGGCGTGGTAAGACACAATCACCTCCTAGCAGAAAAAAAGAAATACCCGCAGAAATCCAAAAGACCATTTTGAAAAATGCTCTCGATAACCATTTTAAGAATTGGGTCAATATGCCACTGAAAGGTCTCGGAGGATTGTCTCCAAAGGAGGCCGTCAATTCCAAAGAGGGACGCATACAAGTCGAGGATTTACTCAGAGAACTTGAGTATTTATACTCAGGCAAAGAGTCGAATATTTCTTATGATATCTCCTGGATTAGAAAAGAATTGGGGTTAGTTTGAGTCTTAGGCCCGATTTTGAGAAAGAATAAGGACAAATTTATTTTGCCAGGGCGAACTCGCGTATCGTATTCAAATCCATTTGATCAGACCAGTTTTCAAGTGATACTGGTAGCTTAGACGACCTCTAATCTGCTCTTTTTTCATGAAATCACCGGTTTTCTCCATTTGGCTACCATATTGCTACCACACTCGGCCCGGATCCTCCCTCTTATCATGTTAACCGGGCGGCCCTGAGGGTCGACCGTAGTCTGAGTGAACACACAACCCAGCTTAACCTCTCTCGTTCGACAACTCCCGTCAGCTTGCTCTCCTTTCCGGCCAGCCGTCTCCCACGGAACCATCGGTACCCCGGTCCCATCGTAGGAGACATACAACATCGGGATCTTTTCCGACACCTCCTGCTCCTCCTTAAGAAGCGCTGAGCGTTCCTGAATCTGCCAGGTCTCCATTTCTTTCCCTGTCCCTTCCGCCACCCGCTCAACATCCTTGGCCGTCACCCGGATCCCCGCAAATTCCTGCAAATCATCACGGCCCTCCTTGGAAGTGTCCCGTTGACCCGCCCGGGCCATCAGCCTGCGAACCCCAGGCGAAAAACCAGTCATGACAACGTCTAGCACCTCATCCCCAGGAAAACGGCTCGACCCACAAACCGGGCAAACGAACAGGGGGCGATGAAAAGCAATATCTCCCAGGACCGTCTTGATCCGCTTCTCCTTGACTCCTCGACTTTCCATCCGAGCACCGCATGAACAAACCACTGGCTCAGCCCGACGGCCCGAACCCACTCCATCAAGCATCTCTTCCAACAGTCTCGCACCAGCGGCAACACCGCCTGTCGCAAACCAAACTCCCAGCTCTCAAGGTCAACACGGCGCTCCTTAGCCGCACGCTCCAAAAACCATTTCACTTCCGCACCCCTCTCGATCGCGGCCTCCGCCGTTTTTTTTCCCGTGATTCCTCACCCAGTTCCCGCTCCAACTCCCCCAGTCGTTCGGTAAGCTCCTCGAACTCACGACAAAGGGCCATGAACCTCTTATGAGTGGATACATCTCGCCGCGCTTGCTCCAACTCCGATTCCGTGCGCAGGCGTCGGCTCACGGTCTTCCCGCCCTCTCGGCGCGAGAGTACATGGTAGGGGCCCCGCAAGACAGGATCTTTCCTCCCCTTGAGATGAGCTTGGAAGTATTGCTCATTGATGGTCCCTCTGCGCAAAGAGCGGATTGATCTCATTTCTTCAAGGATGGCATTACGACGGACTTCAATCTCCTGAATCTTTTTCATGGCAGCCTCTTATTAATGTAGATAATAATCTACAATATCATAACCAAAAAAAAATGCAAGATGAAAACCCCCTATTTTATGTCGCAGGCCCTTTTTATTTGACAAATTAGCGCCTTCATGATTAATTAGTAATATAAGATTAAAGTGTTCGATACCGATACATCGTAAATATTTTTTAGTATTCTTGAAACAGCATATGATGTTGCGCGTAAAAAATTGTTGTATTGCGCAAACGGCCTTTTCCAGCGTATCAACTTCTTTGGAAAACGCGTGAAGGTAGATGAAGATGCTCGACTTCGCCGATGTCTCCGTCATAGACAACCATTGCCATCCCATTGAACCTGAGAAGGCCGTCATGGACCCGGAGATGCTGGCACGGGAATTTTTCCACGGAATGGGCGACATCCCCGATCCCGGCATCAAAAAAGCAAAGCTGTGGGGCGCCACGCAAGAACTCCGTTATCACTTCTTGCATATGGGGGTGGTCCATACCATGGTGTGCCAACTCTCGAAGGTATTGGGCTGCCCGGCTGAGCTGGAGGCGGTGACATCCGAGCGCAACCGCCGCACTGCGGAGAGTTTCGCTGCTTATGCGAGGCTGCTATATGATGACGCGGGGATCGTTGGGACGGTCTTGGATACCGGCCTACATAAGGATGACCCCATTCTGGAACTGATACCCGGGAAAGTTATGAGATTATTTCAGATGGAGCCCCTCCTACGCAAGCTATTGGAGCAGTCCGGATCCTACCAAGAACTGTTGCGGGGCTACCAGGAAACCCTTGATCGAGCGGTAAGAGATGACGGATGTATCGGTGTGAAGTCACATCTGGCTGAGCAGGTGGGTTTCGGCGTAAAGCCGGTCTCGGAGGCGGAGGCGGAGGCCATATTTCCCGCCGCCAAAACCGGCGACTCCGAGGCTTTCAAAAAGCTGTATGTGTCGATCTTCACGGCCACTTTACTCCAGTGCCAAGATCTGGGGGTGCCTGTTCATCTCCACAGCGGGTTCACCGGCGGGCTGTGGAACGGCTCCATTTCCAATGCGGACCCGTTCTTGTTGGTGCACCTCTTACGGCAGCCCGAATTCCTGCAAACCAGGATTGTCCTGCTCCACGGGGGCTACCCATGGATCCAACACGCGGCTGCGGTTGCCCACGCCCTTCCCCATGTCTGGGTGGACATGGGATGGATGACACCGTGGATATCGCTTCGCATTGTCGAATGCTATCGGGACGTGATCGCCATGGCGCCTCTTTCCAAGCTGATGATCGGCAGCGGCGGACACGGTACGCCGGAAATTGCCTGGCTTGCAGCCAAGACCGCCAAGATCGCTCTGGCGAAGGCATTGGGAGATGCCGTGAAATTGGACCTGATGGCCTCAAAACAAGCGGAAAAGGCTGGCCGCATGATCCTGCACGACAACGCAGTGAGGATGTACGGCCTGGGGAAGTAAAGAGATAAAGGAGCATCGCGCAGAAGGGTGCGCAACGGAGCTTTCACTTATTCAGGACTCAGTTCCTTTAAATCGCAACGGGAGCGAGGGACGGCAGAGGCAGCACAATGCTCCTTGTTTGAGACGCTCCGGGATAAGAAACATGGAAAAAATTAAAACCTTAAGAATCATGAAACCGGCATCGAGAGGCAGGAAAAATTGCCTGCTTCTGATTCTCCTATTGTTCTGTCTGGTGCACCCGTCCATAGCATGGCCCGCAGGGCACGTCAACGTTATAACCGTAAATGAGATCATCAACCCGGCAATTTCGGATTACATTACCAAAATAGTGGATAAGTCGGTAAAAGAGGGAGCGAACAGCCTGATCATTCAGCTCGATACGCCTGGAGGCCTGGACCTTTCCATGCGGGATATCATCAAGAGCATTATGAACGCCAGGATCCCGGTTATTGTATATGTGGCTCCCGGCGGCGCCCGGGCTGCTTCGGCCGGAGTGATGATCACCATGTCCGCCGATGTGGCCGCCATGGCTCCGGGCACCAATATCGGCGCCGCTCATCCTGTGGCCATGGGCGGTGGCAAAATGGATGAAACCATGATGGAGAAGGTGGAAAATGATGCCGTGGCGTATGCCAAGAGCATTGCGGCTAAAAAAGGGCGAAACGAAGAATGGGCTGAAGAGGCTGTCCGCAAAAGCGTCTCCATCACTGCAACGGAAGCGTTAGAGCTAAAAGTCATTGATCTCGTCGCCCGGGACCTGCAGGAGCTGCTGGAAAAGGTGGACGGGCGCACAGTGGAGAAAGAGGGACAGAAATTTACGGTGCTCACCCGCGGAGCTGAAGTGAGAAACCTGGAGATGGGGCTGCGCCAGCGGATTCTAAACGCCCTGAGCAATCCCAACATCGCGTACATCTTATTGATGGTCGGGCTGGCGGGCCTGTACTTCGAATTCTCCAGCCCAGGGGCCATCCTCCCTGGCGTCATCGGCGCCATCAGCCTGATTCTTGCGTTTTTCGCACTCCAAACCCTTCCCATCAACTATGCGGGAATCTTGCTGCTTATCCTGGGGATCATTCTGTTCATCGCGGAGATCAAGATCACCAGTTACGGCCTCTTGTCCGTCGGGGGGGTCGTCTCCTTGACCCTTGGCTCCCTCATGCTCTTCGAAAGCCCTGCGCCTTATTTCCGCGTATCGCTCCGCGTTGTGCTCCCAACTGTATTCCTGACGTCTGCGTTTTTCTTGATCATTGTCGGTCTGGCCATCAGGGCCCACCGCTCTCAGCCCGCCACCGGCCAGGAGGGCATGGTAGGGCTTGTGGGTGTTGCAAAAAGCTCGCTGGGACCCAGCGGTGGCAAGGTATTCCTCCATGGTGAATATTGGAACGCCGTCAGTGACGAGGCTATCCGGGAAGGTGATGAGGTTCAGGTGCTGGAAGTCAAGAACCTCCGGATGAAGGTCAGACGCGTTTCATAATGTTACGTCTTAAGGAGAAATCCGGCATCCCGGAGTCATCGCGCCTGGAAACAGGTTCCATGGTAATTATTCATGAAAAAAGGAGGTAAAGATGTTTAACGTTTTTGGCTTAACTGTCGTTGCCGTCGTAATCATCATGTTTCTCGCATCAGCCATCCGGATTTTGAATGAGTATGAGCGAGGGGTGATATTTCGTCTGGGCCGCCTTATCGGAGAAAAGGGCCCCGGCCTCATCATTCTTATCCCCATAGTTGATCGAATGGTCAGGGTCAGTCTCCGGACGGTGGTGGTGGATGTCCCGCCGCAGGATGTGGTCACCAAAGACAATGTCACCACCAAGGTCAACGCGGTGGTCTTTTTCCGCGTGATGGACGCCATCAAGTCCGTCGTGGAGGTGGAGAACTTTATCTATGCCACCTCGCAGCTTTCGCAGACCACGCTGCGCTCCGTTGTGGGAGCCGGCGAGCTTGATGACTTGCTCTCAAAACAGGAGGAGATAAACCGGTATCTCCAGGAGATCCTGGATCGGGATACCGATCCCTGGGGGGTCAAAGTCTCCAAGGTTGAGTTGAAGCACATCGACCTGCCCGAGAACATGCAGCGGGCCATCGCCAAACAGGCGGAGGCTGAGCGCGAACGGCGCTCCAAGGTGATCAACGCCGAGGGTGAATACCAGGCGGCAACCCGGCTCACGGAAGCAGCCGAGATCATCTCCACACATCCCATCGCTCTCCAACTTCGATATCTGCAAACCTTGGCCGAGATAGCCACGGAGAACAATTCAACCACCCTCTTCCCCATTCCTATCGATCTGTTCCAGGCGTTTCAGACGAAAAACAAGGACAACAAGGACAAGGATTCGGCCTGAAGGCTGAAGACCTGCTGAGATATCTTTTATTCAGAATTATTTTCTGGGGGGGGAGAAAGGATCCCCCTTTTTTCTTCTCATCTGGGTCGCGGAGCAAAAGAAGATTTACTCAGCACACCATGAACCGGTACTGTGCATTGAAGGAAACCAAAACCACATCTTTCAGCCGGGCAACCCAGGAGTCTGTCGGAAAACCTGATGTGATTTTAGAGTTTGAGAATTCTGTTCTTTGAAAAATCGATGCACTTTGATATGGTGTTTCAGTTTACCCGGGATCGAGCCATTTTTTCAGTGAATAGACCTTCCTCAAAGGCCTTTTCAGGTCTATTGCAGGGCCAAGCCGCTTCGGAATAGCTTCAGAAGGTTGTGAGTCAGGCAAATACTGAAAAAACCCGCATCGGCGCTTACAATCTTTGGTTTCTTCCCGCGGGTGTTTTCTTTGAGGTTTTCCAGAACCGGCTTGAGTTGCTGCTTGTCGTTTGCCTGTTGCGTGACGGTGGCCGCACGATCACCTGCGCTTTCTCGTCCACCGCTGACTGACAATGGTAGCACAGCTCAAAGGAGTCCGCGTTCTCGATTTCGACCTCTTGCTCTAGGGCCCTCATCGCTTCCTTGATCTTTGTCAGACGCGACTGCTTGAATGCTTGAATAAGAGCATTTTTAGCAAGTGAAGCCAATGGCTTTTTATTTTGGCATTTTTCCTGTTTTTACTACAATGGTTCTCCGACAGACTCCTAGGTCTTGTTCTGAAGTAGACGAGGGGGTTATACATGCCTTTTGTCGAAGCGGAAGATGGCAGGCTTTATTATAATGTCAGCGGAGAGGGACGCTGGCTGGTGCTCATTCATGGAGCTTGGGCTTCTCATGAATGGTGGAGATGGCAGATCTCGGAACTATCCAGGCATTATCGGGTCCTGTCCCTCGACGTAAGGGGGCACGGTCAATCCAGCCATCTTGAAAGGGCGTATTCGGTTGATGGATTCACGAAGGATTTGGAAATAGTCCATCAAAAGGTCGGGATAGATGAGGTTGCTTTAGTTGGCTGGTCAATGGGTGGGATTATCTCTATGCAGTATTGCCTGAATTACCCATCAAAAGTAAAAGCTTTGATCTTGATTGCCACCAGAGGGCATCGGAATCCGCACATGAAGCGCAGGATCCTGTTTCAGTACCTTCAGGCTCGCCTCATGTTCCTGATGGATATTGCATCTCCGCGAAAATATGACAGGACGGTTGAGAGTTTTCCCGGCGAACAAGAAAAGGTAGCGAGGGAAGTGAAAAGCATGCTATCACCGACAACGCCAAAAGAAGCCTTTGATTGGGTAATGGCCGATCTTATTAATAACCCCAGAAAAAACTACTTTGAAGTTGCTAAAAGTATCTGGGATTGGGGGGCCGGGGAGGAGTTGAGGAAGATCAGTGTGCCAAGCTTGATAATGGTAGGTGAAAAAGATGACCGGACTCCGCCCCGCTTTTCTCGTATCATTCACGAAAAAATACCGAACTCCAGACTGGTAATCGTTAAGGACGCCGGTCACTGCTTGGCCCTGGAACGCCCTGAAGCGGTCAATGCCGAGATCATCGAATTTCTGAAAAGCTTGGGGTATTGAGTAGTATAAACATCATCTTACGGCAGCGCAGAGAAGTCACAGACATGCGGGAGCTAAGCTTCCATCAACAGATTTTCTTCCCCAGGGCATCCAGCTCATAAGAGTGCCGATGGACGAGCGCGTGGGTATGGGGCAGAAAGGGGGTTCCTCCCCACTTCTCCTTAAAGTTGCGAACGCCGGGGTGGATGCCCAACCCGAGGTTAATGGCCGCCTTACCCTCAGATCGGGCCAACTCGGCCATCTCCTGAAAGAGCAGGTCAGAGGCGCCGGGGACACTTGCTTCAACCGACCGAAAATTGAAAAGGTAGAAAGCATAGTTGGCTGAACCCAGGTCCACTATAGTAAAGGCGACAAGAATGTCCCCTTTTCTTGCCTCAAGAAGTCGAGCTGCCTCAGAGGTTTTCAAATAATGAGGAATGCGCTCGAAGATGAGTCTATGTTCTCTGCTCAATTCGTGTCTGGAGAGGAAGTCCTTGACCAGTCTTTTATGTTCTTTGCCGAATCTTCCCTGAGTGACCCGGATCTCGCGAGCTGCTCTCCGTACCATATAGGCCACTTCTGGATCGATAGGCCCTAAGGGCAATTCAAGCCGGTAGTAACTATCCTCCGGCTGACTTTGGTATGTCTGAGCCGGTAACCAGAGTTGAGGGGCGATGATCGCCACTGTCGCCGGATGGAAACGCTCGCAGGCAGATTTGTAAAACCGTGGTGTGTCTTGTACATCCATGCCCAAAGGATAACCAATAAAAATAAGGTGGGTTCCTCGGGTAAAGCAAAGATATTCGCCGTGGAGATGAGGTTCGGCGGCGGAAACTGCCACCACATAGCCGGGGAGGTGCTCTGGTACATAGGCCCGCCGGTATATTAAGGAAAGTTCTTCACTGCTAAGCATATCGCTGCCGGCTGTCTCGCATAAAGTTTTCGCTATCCTTTATCTCGAGATAACTAATGGTAAATTAAGGCAAACTTTAATTTGCAATGTTAGAGAATTTATAGGCTATACCACTCGTTCATTAGTTCTGAAGATTTTTTCGACCTCGGCCATCCTTATCCTATCTGTGGTTTCTTCCATCTTGGCGACTATTTCAGAGGCCATTGGTGTACTTAAGGTTCGCCTCGCTGCTTTATTTACCTCCTTCTCATCCCTTTTCAGTTGTCCCAAAAAGGCGGTGTAATGCTTTTTAGTCTGGTAGGCATTTTTCACCATAGATGCATAATCCTTACCTTCAGCATTGAGGAGTTTATAGTAGTGATCGATGAGCAGGTCTATCTCTTTCATCTGCCGTTGGCGGATCTTGATCGAGTAAATCCCTTTTTTGTCTGCGGCCAGTGTGTTGCTGGTTTTGTCTTTAATTCGGGCAATTACCTCTTCCTTGCTCTGGCTTTTTTTTATCATGTCAAAGGCCGCCTCCAGAGCTAATTTTTTGGTAAACAGATAATTGATGGTGAATATTTCTCTGGCTTTCTTAAATCTCAGGAAATTATAAAGAAACACAAGAGGTAACATTATATCCCATGCCGTTATCGGATTTAGCCCTATTACCGCTTTGGCAACAGCTTTGGCCAATGAACGTTCCCGGGAGAGTATATTCTCATACTTCGTGTCCAGAACCGTCGGCAAAATCCTTCCCATTATTCACCTGCCTCATGGTTGAGAAAATTTTATTTACCTCCTTTTTCCTCAGATCATCTACTTGCAATTGTTCCCTCTGTAGTCGCTCCCATATATCTTGTGTCTCAGCTTCCATTTCGGCAATTGCCCGATCTATTTCTCGTTCCGTTGAGGCAAGCCGACTCAAATACGCCTCGTAATTCTCCCGAGTCTTGTAGGCATTTTCAACCAGAGAGTGATAACTATTCCCCTCCACATTGAGTAGTTTGGAATAGTGGTCAATGAGCACCTGCATCGCCTCCATCTGTCGCAGTTGTAACCTCGCTGAATAAAGCTTTAAAGAGACAAGCCACTGTCCGATTTCTTCCTCAATTCGGAAAAGTTTATTTTTCCTGTCTTCTCCTTTACATATATCAAGAGCCGCAGCAAGGGCCAGCTTTCTGGGGGTCAGGAAAAGATCGCTATACCTCTTAATCTCGCTGGTCCTTCTGAAAAAATCGAAAATAAACATGCCGGGTATCAGGAAGTGCCATGCCGTCAGGGGCCTTTTTACTACCACCCCCAAGGCGACTGCCCTGGCAAAGTCCACCTCGGCAGTCAAGATAATGTCATATATTCTTTGCATAGCTTATATTAATATCATATCACTCTATAAATCATCGTGTCAATTTCAACCCGCTCGCAAAACACTAAGGGTTAATAGATTCGTAAAAGGAATTTTCCGCCTTACGCATTTTTTGGTGTGAAAAATTCGGAGGAACTAACCTTGCCATTGGCCTGGGCACATAATATATCATCTCCGGAACGGTTAAAGTCATGGCTTCTGGGGAAAGCCAGTGCCGCGACTAAAAATTCTTCAGATTAAAGCAATAGCGGCCTGTCAACCGCGTTTTGTCTTTTGTCCCAAACCCTCTTGGCCAAAGAGTGGGACAGGGCTCACCTTACGAAGGATACCTTCTCTTCCCTTCCGCCGTTCGTGCCTTATACAAAATTAGTTTGTCTGCAAAGGTTTTGACGACTAACGTATTACATTTACAGGGAAATCTATCGGATATGTCAGGATGCAGGGCCTCAGGGGCAAAAAGGAAGGGGGGCCGGAGCCCCCCTCTTTTTATACTGTTAGTCCGGCAGGATGGGCGGCGTGAAGAACGTTCCGGACCAGAGAATCCAGACTATCAGTAAGGTCCAGAACGCGTTCATAATCTGGCCGATCCAGTAAGCCATGGCCGGTCTGCCGCCGCCGACGGTAAGAAGCTCTTTGAATCGGGTTTCCAGGCCGATGCTCACGAAACATAGGGCGAAGAACCAGCTACGGTAAGACTTGCACAGCTTGCCGATGGACTTCGCCGCTTTCGTTCCCATGCTCGGCTCAACAATGAAGGAGATGATGAGTGAAGCCACCAAAAACCCGACTATGAACTTGGGGAAGCGATACCAGACTTCCGATAATGAGGGTGCTTCCATACCCTCCTTTCTCTCGAGACTCAGGGTGGCCCAGAGGGCCAGGAAGAAGGCAGCGAAGCCGATCAGCACATTCTGCGCCATCTTGACCATGGCGGCGGCATCGATCGATGCTTTTGTGCCGATTATCTCACCGGCGGCCACCACTGAGCCCGTATTGTCAATAACCCCGCCGATCCAGGCTCCGGCCATATTTGTGGGAAGATCCATCCATTTAGCTATAGGCGGCATCACGATGATCAGTACAACGGCGCACACCATAAGCCAGGCGACGATATAGCTGACCTCCTTGGGATCCCCCATCACCGCCCCACCGGCAGCAATGGATGCCGATACGCCGCAGATGGAATTGCCGGTAGCTATGATGCTGGAGAAGCGTTGCGATAAGCCAAACTTCCTGCATATCCAGTAAGTGAAGAACCAGACTGCTCCTACTACCAGGAGAGCCTGCGCCATTCCAACGGCCCCGGCCTTAATGACCACGGAGAACATGATGGTCGCCCCCATGCAGACCAGCCCGATCTTAACAAAGTACTCGGTCATCATGCTCGCTTTCATCCAGTTCGGGACGCTGAAGACGTTGCTGATGATCAGGCCGAAGGCCAGCGCCCAGAGGACATACGGTATTCCCCAGTAGTGAATGGTTTTCTGCTTGGCTATGACCATGGCTATAAAGGTTAGGATGAAAATCACGACAAATCCGGGGATGTAACTTTTAACATCTTTCTTCAGGAAGGCAGCACCGATAATCGTCATGACACACATGATGATGAACAAAACAATGGTTGTCCACAGGGTGCCTATCCCTTTGGGAAAGGCTTGCGACAGGGTGGTCCAACCGGCAATCTTTGGTGCATGGGGCATCCACCCGGCGATCGCCATGAGCAATATAAACCAACCGATCCAACAAGCCCACCAATCCTCCTTTTTCCATAATGAAGACCAATCAATACCGTTATTGTTGCTCATCTCTTTCCCTCCTCTGTCTGGTTGAAAAATAGGAAAACACCGACTCTCATTTCTCTACATTCTCACAAAACCCTCAGAAATCAATCAAATTTTCAGCACTCCCGTACAGAAACATTCTAGCCAAACTAAGGAGACTTTATGTGGTGAACGGCATAACTGAGCCAGGCATACCTGGCTTAATGATTGCCGTAAATTCCAGGACTCAATTTCCAATGCGGAACGAGACCCGTACGATACAGAAAAGGGTTTTCTTTGAATAACACATTGAAAATGGGAAGTACGGTGGCATATTCCACAACAGCTTTTTCACTGCATGCTACCCGGAAAAATGCGAGGTGAAGAACTACCTTATTTATTCTATAGTTCTTGGGCAAAAAGATAACTGACAATAGCGGCTTTATTTCCACCAACGTCACTTAATCGAGTGAAATGAGTGTTTTTGTCTTTTCTTGAAAGAACCAAAATTTTGCCCATAATAATCTAACTTTTTGAGAAAGTCAAGACAATTTTCCTACCGAAGTGTGTAACAATTACATGATGGAGAAATAGCCCGGAAAAACAAGATTGAAAAACTGTATATTGCTCTCAATGAACCTCCCTGTGGCAAGCTGCAGGGTATCTGAAAAGTAATTGCCTCTCTCCTACCCATCCTCGCAGCAAGCTGCGGGGAATTCCAAGTTAAAGGTGAGCCAATCTTGTGTATTGATATCCATTGTCTGTTCCTTGCCACTTGGGGGCATGATCACTGGCTGCTCTTTGCCGGTCAACCCTTTTGTGCACACCATGCCAATGTGATTATCTTGATGTCCGCATTTTCCGCGGTCTTTACGATTACTCACCCGCTGGAGCCATTGTTCCAACGCATGGGCTGACTATGCTCTTTAATGGTACAGGGCATCAGGGTGATGAAGCATTGAGGCACTGGCTTGAAAAGTGCCTTTTCTTGCGAAGTTAAAAGAAAGTGAGACGTGAGAAGGGTCTTCTTTATTCGCTTTACTGAGGCTACGCCGCCCATCCCGTTTACTTTGCGTTTCGTCGATAGGCGGCTTTTTCCGGCGTGCCGATACAAGGCAGCAAGGCGATCATCCTTGATTCTACCAGTGCCGAATAGTAACCGGCTTCTACCAGCAAATCGGTGGTTTCCTCGCAGGAGCTTTTTCTTAAATTTATGCCGGCGTTGTTCACCAACAGGTCCACACCGCCGAACTTTTCCACGTGAAGGCGCACCGCCCGATCAACCTGGGCATGATCGGAGATATCAACCGCAAGACAGTGGACAACATCGCCGCAGCGGGATCTTATTTCCTGTTCAACTCCATCAAGTGTATCTTTCCGGATGTCCAGGAGAGTCTGGAGGAAACCTTCCAGCGCAAGCTTGAAGGCAATCCCTCTGCCGATTCCCCGGGCGGCACCGGTTACGATGGCATTTTTTTTCGTGTCTTTCAATTGTATCCTGTTTATGAAAATAATTTTTCTGAGAGGACAACAGAATAACAGGGAGTAAGAATATCTCGTTTCTCCTGTTATTCTGTTAAAGAACTGTATAAATATGTCTTTCAGTGCATCTATTCGCGTTGTGCGCGCGGGTCTCGGGATGGGAGCATCCCTCCCGGATCCTTTTTGGTGGGGACATCCAAAACAGTAGGCTGCCCGGAATCCATGGCTTTTTTCAATTCCGGGACGATCTGTTGTACCTGTTCAATTTTTATCCCCTTCCAACCAAACTCTTGTGCTAATCGGTCGAAGCGCAGGGGAAGAAAGTCCGCCGATTGATACCTTTTATGAAATACTGAGTGTTGGAGAGCTTTGACGTACCCCAATCCGCTGTTATTGTTCACCACAACAATGACAGGGATATTTTCCCTCACTGCTGTTTCCATCTCTGAAAGTCCCATGCTAAAGCCGCCATCTCCCACAAAGGCAACCACAGTCCGATGTGGTGCAGCAAGCTTGGCTCCCAGCGAGGCAGGAAACCCATATCCAATGGCCGCCTGGCCCCGATTTGGCATGAATCCGCGTCCTGCCATCCGAACATCAAAAAACAACCCAGCCCAATGGGTAGACAGTCCTCCGTCCAGGACCAACAAACCGTCATCAGGCATGAAAGAACGTATCTCTTTCAATATCCTGGCGGGATTGGTGGGCATAGTATCATCATCCGTGAGATTCCTGACGGATTGCTTCCAGGACTGGCGGGCCAACGCTATTTCCCGGACCCTTGGATTTTCTGAAAGCTCTGCCTGCTTACCATGCCCCATGGTTTCCAGCAAAGCCGCAAGGGTGCTGCGCGCATCCGCAACGATTCCGATTGTGGCTCGATAATTGCGGTGAATTTCAAAAGCATCGATATCGATGTGGATGATATCGACTCCTTCAGGAATCATGCTCCACCGTGATGTCACCAGTTCTCCCAGCTTGCAGCCGACAACCAGGATCAGGTCGGATTCGGCGATGAAACGATTTGCATAACGATCAAATCTCCCGCAAAGCGAGATAGACAGGGGGTGGTTCTCGGGAATGGCTCCTTTGCCGGTCAGGGATGTGGCCACCGGGATGTGCATTTTTTCCACGAGTTGAAGCAGATACTCACTAGCCTGGGAGATGAGAGCGCCGCCCCCTGCGATGCACACGGGCCTTTGGGCTGATCTCAGGAGGGAGATCGCTTTGTCCGCCAATGCGGCATCTGGTTGTGGTCGGGTCCAGGGGCAGGTAACCGGGTGAAAGGCGCGAATTTCCTTTTCCCAGTCATGCGAAATTTTTGAATAAGTAATATTTTCAGGCAGGTTCAAATGCACAGGGCCGGGCCGACCCGAGACGGCACAATGAAATGCTCGGTGAGTCGCATCTAATATAAGCTCAGGCAGGAGCACCGTGTAGCTGCCTTTGACTATTGGTCGAAAAATGGATACCTGGTCGCATTCCTGATTGGGACTTTTGCCGACAAACTCCATCCTGACATCGCTGGTAATGGCCACCAGTGGGGTTGACGCATAGAAACTTTCAGCAACACCCGAAACAAGATTGGTCGCTCCCGGTCCAACGGTAGCATCGCACACGCCGGGCTTTCCACTGATCCGCGCATAGCCGTCGGCCATAAAAGCACCGGATTTCTCATCGTGGACGAGGACGTGTTTGATTTCTCCGCTGGAAAGATAAATGGCATCGTAAACGGACATGAGCTGAAACCCGGGCATGCCAAAGACATACTGGACCCCAAGTCGTTTCAGGCCTTCAATGAGCAGTGATCCTCCAACAACCTCAGACATAAAAAATCTCCTTTCTCCTCCAAATATGAATAACGGTTATCGGGGTTCAAAAAAGATTTTACCTGGTTTTCCCGACAGGGCCATGGCATTATAGAGAGATGTGATATTGTTTTTGACGGAATTGGAAAGCCAAACGAAGCCAAAAATGCCTATGCCTGCAACATCCGTATAAATGCCCGGCATAATCAGGGACAGCGCCGCCATGATAAGCAAGATGCGCTCTGGATAGGAGAGGCCCATTCGCATCCATCCGCCGATGCCTAAGCCCAGGGCATAAATACCGAAAAAGGCCGAGGCCACGGCAAGGATGATCTTTACCAGGGATGAGCCCATGAGCATGAGTGCCGGCCCATAGACAAAGATGAAAGGCACGATGAACGCGACCAGGCCGAGCCTGACCGCTTCCACTCCGGTTTTGTGAAATCCGACCCCGCGATGGCCGCCCCCGAGTATGCGGCCAAAGCCACGGGCGGCGTGATGGCGGAAATGATGGCGTAGAAGAAGCAAAACATGTGCGCCGTCAGGGGTTGAATACCCAGCTCTATGAGAGCGGGGCCGCCGAAGATAGCCACCATCAGGTAAGCGGCCGGAGTGGGCAATCCCATGCCCAGGATGAGCGACGTGACCATCACCACCACCAGCCCGATAAACAGGCTGTCGCCCGAGAGCCGGATGACCGGGGCGGTGAACTTGAGCCCGAGGCCGTTGAGGGATATGAGCCCCATCACGATGCCGGCGCAGGCACATGCCGATGCGATGGTGAGTGCGTTGCGGGCTCCCTGGTCCAGAGCATTATGAATATAAGAAAAGCGGAATGCGTTTCCGCGAAGAAAAAAATGCGGCAATATTTTGTTTGTATATACATCGTATATACATCCTGTAGTATTTTCGGCATCAGGAATTGCTATGACATTAGTAGATTTAGAACGTATGATAATAAGAAATTATATACAGACATGGATGATGCTAGAAGATATGTAATAATGGTTTCATTGTCAAGGAAATATCATATCTGGAGATGACATCTGTCAGGCAGCATCAGACGTTTTCTGAAACGAGAAATGGTTGACCCGCGGCTTTGAAATGAGGATAATGAAATTACGCAAGGCCTTCAATGCGGCTCTCGAAGAAATATCCCCAATTTGAAAAAGGAAGGATACCTCATGACAGAATGCATGGCTATGGTAGTTGAAGCTCCGGAAAGAATGGTTCGGCGGCGTTTTCCCGTCCCCGAGCCCGGACCGGGGGAGTTTCTGTTGAAGATTGAGCGGGTGGCCATCTGCGGCAGTGATCCCAAGCTTTACAAAGGATTTCACAAGCGCAGTTCCTTTCCAAAGATCCTCGGGCACGAACTGGTAGGCTTTGTGGATCGACTCGGGCCAGGCGCGGCAAAAAAATACGGCATTGAAGAGGGAGAACGCGTTGTAGTGGAACCTTACATTCTGTGCGGTTCTTGCCGCTATTGCCTGACAGGAATTTACCACTCGTGCGAGCGCGAGCGGAATTACGGGGTCAGTTTTACCTGCGACAGGCCGCCTTACCTTCTGGGAGGCTACGCACAGTATATGCTGGTCATCGAGGGTTCGAAGGTCCACCATATCCACCGCGATGTTCCTGCCAATGCCGCGGCGCTCACCTCGGTGATCGGCAACGGCATCCGCTGGGTGCGCACCAAGGGCAATGTAACATTGGGCGACAGCGTGCTCATCATCGGACCGGGTTCCCAGGGATTAGCCAGCACCATCGCCGCCTCTCTCTCCGGGGCTGACCCCATCATAGTCACAGGGCTTCCCGAGGATAAAGCCCGCATCGAGCTCGCCCGCGAATTCGGAGCACATCACGGCGTGATCATAGAGGACGGAATGGACCCCTTGCTGGAGGCACTGGCCCCTAACGGCGGAAATCTATACGATCTAGTCATCGAGTGCGCGGGCGCGGCTTCGGCCATCTCCCTTGGTCTCCATTGCGTCCGCCCACAGGGGCGGTATGTTTTGGCCGGACTGACAGGCGGCAAGAAGGTCGAACTCATAACCGACCGCATTGTCAACGACGAAATCCAGATCATGGGAGGGCACGGTCAGGCATGGGACGTGGAAGCGGCGGTCAAGATCGTCAACAGCCGACGCTTTGCAGTAGAAAAGATTATCACCCACGAATTCCCCCTCGCGGAGGCGGATAGGGGAATGCGGTTTTTTATGGACAACCCGGACAAGTGCATCCGCGTTGCCCTGCTTCCGTGATATTACTACAATGTATTAAAATGTGGTCAAATTTCAACGCGGTATGCGGTATAATGCGTCCTTCATTTCCTTAAGCTTGCAAAGTAAAAGAACTGGTATCCATTTGGACCTTTCTTTCCGGATAGGGATGTAACGGACAATGTCGCACATTGGCTCTTCCATTTCGCTCATGGTACACTATTTGATTGTTTCTTACAATCTTTTTCGAGGGGATAGAACCGGGTTCAGTACTTTGTTGTATCAATTATTGGAGCAGTAATGTAAGTATGGCTCGCCCGCCATTAACCGGCCCGTCATATTAACCTTTCCTTGCTTTCTCAACAAAGGATATCTCTGCCTCACGCGGGTGAGCCGGGCAAGACGCTCAGATATTGGCCGATCGCATTCTATTCTGCAGCTTGGAAAACCTGAGTGAGCAACCATTCCCATGTTCCTAAGCCATATCATCGGAAAACGTGAGGAGAGCGGAAAAGCACATGAGAATGATCGGTTAAAGCCTATAACAGGCTGAGAACAGGGTCAACTTTTCAACTGCTACTCTCAAACACGCGTGTTCTAATGAAACTTTTTGCTCTTGACGGGGTTTGGTGATTTTATGGGAATCCCTCATATCGGGGAAGGGAATCCCGCCTATTGTGGTAGGGAATTACTCGTTTTGATTCCAGATGAAATTAAAAGATAGTGTTTACATTGCCGGGATGTTTTGGTCCAAAATTTTACGACGGATTACTCTCAAAAATCAATAAGTTTGTAAAATTTTGCAGACTTAAGGAAGCAATTCTCATAAATAGTTTGCCGCGATTATAAGATTCTTTGTACCAAAGGAGGTCATTGAAAGCGCCATGAACGGTGAAAGGTGCTACAATCTTTTGAATCCCATGGTTTTGGGAGAAAGATGCCGTAATTGTTCTGCAAAAGAACCGAAACAAGTCGGACTGCAATATAAGACGTTCTTCAGGATTGGTAAAGAATTGCTTGCCGAATCAGATATCGGTCGTGTCCTCTGTGAGGCACTGGATTGCGCCATTGAGATTTCAGGCGCCGAACGCGGCACGATCATGCTCTTTGATAAGGGCGGTAATATCTTGTGCGAGAAAACGAGGACCCTGAAAAAAGAAGACATCGGGCACCCCGAATTCGAAATAGACCATACGATCATCGACAAAGTCAGAGCCGATGGGGCGCGGATTTGCCTCCGAAATAACCTAGAACGTTCCATGCTACGAAAGAGAAACAGAGCGAACCGACCGAAAAATCCTTCCGTGATTTGCTTTCCTTTAAACCATCAAGGGAACATCTCCGGGGTGATCTATCTGGAAAAACAGGCCTCAAGCAGAGCTTTCAATTCGGAAATGTGCGCTTTCCTGGGGAATTTTGCCGATTTCATTTCAGTGGTAACGGCCCATGTTCTTGAGCACAGGCGGCGTGATAACTTTCTGGGAAACTTTGTCGATTTCATTTCGGCGGCGACGCACTATGTCTTTGGCCACAAGCAACCGGATGAGCGCGTTCATACATTGGAGGTGGAGCTTAGAGGTCGATATCAGTTCGAATCCATTGTGAGTCATCACCCAAAGATGCTGGAAATTCTGAAACTTGTGGCCCAAATCGCAGACACCGACGCCAGCGTTCTTATCGAGGGCGGGAGCGGCACGGGCAAAGAGCTCATTGCCCAGGCCATCCATTACAACAGTAACCGCAGAGACAAGCCCTTCGTACCCATCAATTGTAGCGCTCTCCCTGAGAATTTGCTGGAATCCGAGCTTTTCGGCCACGATAGGGGAGCCTTCACTGACGCCATCCAGGACAAGCAGGGTTGGTTCGAGCACGCCCACGGGGGCACGATTTTCCTGGACGAGGTCAGTGAGATGAGCATGATGCTTCAGGCTAAGCTCTTGAGAGTCTTGCAAACCGGGGAATATAGCCGGGTGGGCAGCACAATGATTCAGCACTGCGATGTGCGCGTCGTGGCCGCCACAAACAAGAATTTGATGGAGCTTATGAAAGAAGGAAAGTTTCGGGAGGATGTTTACTACCGTTTGAACGTGATTGAAATCGTGCTTCCGCCATTACAAGAACGCAAGAGCGATATCCTTCTTCTGGCACAGCATTTTTTAAACATTTATAGTAAGCAATACGGGAAAGAGAATTTGTCCCTTTCGCGAAACGCTGAAGCATGTCTTTTGGCGTATAATTTCCCCGGAAATGTTCGCGAACTGGAGCATATCATTCAGAGAGCTGTGGTGCTGGCAGATGGCGAGGTCATCGAACCATGCCTTTTTCCTGCAAGCGTGTGCCAGAAGAGTACCGCCTCTTCCGGCAATGGCAATGGAGAACATGCCACTTTCAGAGCAGCCAAACATCGCGCGGTGGAGAATTTCGAACGGGAGTTTATCATTGAGTGCTTGAAAGCCGCAAAGGGAAACATCAGTCTCGGCGCCAAAACCGCTGGAATCAACGTCAAGAATTTTCATGTAAAGATGAAAAATTATAGAATTGATCCTCGTTCTTTTAAGTAGTCCACACTGAATAGGATATAATAAGTCCATGGCAATGAGGCATAATCATATTTGCTTATTTCCCGGTGGAGATGAATGCCTCCTGTCCCGTTTTCTTTCCCCCATCGGGGATCACCGCCTGCGGTTCCGCGGCAGTTTGTCCGTGAGGATTCGATTGCAACGGAACCCATTGAGGAAACGGTAACTCAGAAAGTAGGAAAAAGGGCCCACGTTGTTCCCGATTTGGTCCAGAAGCAGGTGCTGGGTCATACCAATGAAAGCCCCCACGGCAGCGGGATGGTAATGCACCGCGTGGGCGACCAGTGCCGTCAGCAGCACATATTCGTATGCATGAAGCCAGAAGAAGACCCGCGGGGGCCAGTCTCTTTGAACTGCAAAGCCGCAGAATCGATATATTTTCAGCGGGTTCAGTGTGAAGCCCTTCGTGCGGTAATATTCCACCAGATGATCAAGGTCCAGCAGCACGCCCACAAGAAAATTGCTCAAGGCGGCCCATGTCGAGTGGAAGACTCCGAACAGGATTATGCTGAGGCTGGCTGAAACGGCGATATGAACTTGAGGGAGCATCAAAATCTCCTGCGGTAAGGAATATCCAGTAATGTATTTTGTCTCAAGGGTTCAGGGATATTTCCTCTATCTCCACCGATTCCCCCCGCCGCCGCAGGAAGAGGCTGCAGAGCCAGCGTCCGTCATCCGGGGAAGGGAAGTCCTCCCTGTAGTGGGCGCCCCGACTCTCCCTCCGGCGGAGCGCAGCCGTTGCCACCATCCGGGCCACTTCCAGCAGGTTCTCCGCTTCGGCGGCCTCCATGACCTCATGCGGCCGGCGAACGGCCATGCGGGGAAGGGCGTCCCGGTACAACCTTTCCAGAGCCTCCAGGGCAGTATTCAATCCTGTTTCGTTTCGGACGATACCCACATGACTCCACAGGATGCGGCTTACCTCATGGCGGATCCCGGAGGGCGTGGCGTCAGCAGACAGGGGCCGCGTGCGCAGCTTCTCCAGCCATTGCCTGCGGGCGTCTAATTCCGAGCTTTCCAAGGGCGGGCGGGGGGAACCGACTGCAAAGGCTGCGGCCGAAGCTCCCGCCAGGGCGCCATAAACCACGGTCTCCGTCAAGGCGTTACCTCCCATGCGGTTGGCGCCGTGGACTCCTCCGGTCACTTCGCCGGCGGCGTACAGTCCCGGTATCTCAGTCGCCCCACTTTCGTCAATCACCACGCCGCCCATCCAGAAATGGCAGGTGGGAAAAGTTGGAATGGGCCGGTCCCGGCATCCGTAGCGGGATTCCAAAAATCCCCTCATGGATGATGAGATTGGATTCGAGCTCCACTGCTCGTCGGTCATGTCCCGCGTGTCCAACAGCATGGCCCCGTCAACATCGTTTCCCATGAGTGCCTCTCTGAACATGGCGATGGAGAGTTGGTCGCGGCATCTGACGGCCGCGGGTTTGACGTCTATTCCGTACTTGGCCAGGATATTCTCTCCGCGGCTGTTGACAAGGCGGGCCTCGTCAGCAAGCGCAGGGGGCAGCATGTAGGCCTTTCGCCCGGTTTCCGCCGCCCCTAACGGGAAAAACTGGACAAACTCCATGTCCCTCAGGGCCGCGCCCGCCCGGCTGGCCAGGGCATAGCCGTCCCCTACCGTCCGGGAAGGATTGTCCGTGCGCAAATAGGCCGCCCCGCCTCCACCTGTAGCCAGAACTACAGCCCCGGTACCCAAGAGGACAAATTCCCCTGTCTTCCGATCATATCCCAGTGCTCCCGAAACCCGCCCATTACGGATTAACAAATCCAGAATGACCACATGGCCGCGGGCTTGTGCACCTGCCTCTTTCGCCATCTTTTCAAGGGCCAGTGCGACGGACAACCCCCAGACGCGCATGGGTCCGGCAAATCGAATACGGCCTCGATCAACCTTTGCCAGGTCGCTGGCGGCGATCAGTTCATGAAGAAACTCGGGCGCACGCTTCACCATCACCCCAAGGAGCCGCGGGTCGTTGAGGCCCCTGCCGTCCTGCTTGGTGACGGCCAGATGCTTTTCCATGGTCGTACCCCCCACTGAGCCTGCAAAGCCACCCCCTGCCAGAGTTGTTGCCGCGGCGCGGCTGACGGCGGTCTTGGCAACCAGCAGGGTTCGGGCTCCCTTTCGAGCGGCCTCTGCGGCGGCCCGGAGGCCGGCGGCACCCCCGCCGATGACCAGCACGTCCGATTCTACTGCAGAATAATCCACTATCTTCTCCTTCTAAAAACCATCTCTCCGGTTTCAGTCTCTTATGCAAATACCGGAGCGGGACATCAATTGTGTGCAAGCCTCACCCGGCTCTCAGCCCGATTTTCTCCAGGACCTCGGGGTTCACCACGTCGCGGGGTATCTTGCCGTCGTGGAATTCCAGCACTTTTTTCACCGTCTCCCAGGCCATGTTCAGGACGGCATCGTAGCTGACACCGCCCGTGTGAGGCGTGGATACCACGTTGTCCAGTTGAAGAAGGTCGAGGAAGGTGGGGGGCTCATCGCTGTGAACGTCCAGTCCGGCGCCATAGAGATGACCTTTCGATAGAGCCCTGTACAGCGCCTTCTCGTCCACTACCGGGCCGCGGCACGTGTTGACGAGAATGGCAGAGGGCTTCATACGCTGGATTTCCTTCTCCCCGATCATCCCTCTGGTCGAGTCGTCAAGGGGCACGTGAAGGGTCACAATGTCGGAGATCTGGAGCAGTTCATCCATGGACACTTTCTCGATATGGTAGCGGTCTGCAAATTCGTGGTACTCCACGATGTCGTGGTAAATCACCTTCATGTCGAACCCCTGTATGCGACGGGCCACAATCTTGCCGATGTTGCCCAGGCCTATGATCCCGAGCGTTTTATTGGAGATTTCCATGCCCATCTCGCGGATGCCGTAAAACTCGCCTTGGCGCATCCGCGCATCTTCCCAGGCTATTTTCCGCGCCACGGCGAGCATCAGGCCTATGGCCATCTCGGCGACTCCGTTGGCGTTGACGCCTGCATTGTTTGTCACCAGGATACCCCGCTCGGTGGCTGCGTCCAGGTCTATACCCTCGAATCCCGCGCTGCGGAGAGCGATCATTTTCAGCCGATCGGATGCGTCCATGATCCGCGAGTTTACCCGTTCGACAGCCGTGCAGATCAATACGTCCACTCCTTTTATGAGCCGGCAGAATTTTTCCGGATCTTCGTTGAGCTTTCCCAGCCCGAAGTCATATTCCTCCACCTCAAACCCCTCAGCAGTCAATTTGTCTACGGGTTCATGCGATGCCTTGGAGAACGTTGACGCAACCAACAGTACTTTCCACATGACAGACTCCTGAAAGTGCAGTTATGTTTATCGGCAGGTCTGAGTCGCTCAATCGCAGACGCCGGCCATCGCAGCAATCTTCAGCACCCGCTCCGCCATCTGGACGTGCAAGATTTCCACAAGCTTGCCGTCCACCTGTACCGCGCCCTTTCCTTCTGCGCTGGCCTGACGAAAGGCCTTGATTACCCGCCGTGAAAACTCGATATCCTCTTTTGAGGGGGTGAAGGCCTGGTTGATCGCTGCAATCTGAGACGGATGGATGCATGCTTTCCCGTCGAAGCCGAAATCTCTGGCCTGCCGGGCCGCGCGGACATTCCCCTCGGCATCCCGTACATCCAGGTGGGGTTGATCGATGGCGTCCACCCCTGCGGCCCTCGCCGCCATGACGATGCGGGACATGGCATAGTTGAGTTCTTGACGCTCAGCGGTTATGCTCCCGCGGGTCTCAAGCGTAAGGTCTGCCGGTCCGAACAGCAGGCCCGACACCCGAGGGGTGCATGACGCTATATCAACTGCATTGAGCACGCTGAGCACGGTCTCGATGAGCAGGATCAGCTTGATCCCACCCTCTGGCATGCGGCGGGCCCGCTCGATTTGCGTCACAATGCCGTCCACAAGCCAGACATCCCGGACACTGTTGACCTTGGGGACCACCAGTGCATCGGGCCGGGCCGGCACTACAGCGCAAAGATCAGGATAACCGAAAGGGCTCTCCAGAGGGTTGATGCGGACCACTTTTTCTTTGTGTCCGAAGTCCGTCTCCCCGAGACGCTTCTCCACGAAATCCCTGGCTTCTTCCTTTCGCTCCAGAGCAACTGCATCCTCAAGGTCCAGAATGAGTGCATCTGCATCCAGCCCCAGAGCCTTGGAAAAAATTTTCTCATTCCCGCCCGGCACGAACAACATGGAACGGCGCAATTTTTCCATGGCAACTACTCCCACACCGAAGGTTTTTACGAAAAACTATAAATATGTATTTCAATACATCGCAATCAAATTTTCATGCTACGCTGTGACAACAGGTCGTGAATGTTCTCAATACAACGCAGGCCACCGGCAGAGCCTCCTTCGACTGCTCACCTGGGGCTCCACTCCCAATATGTGCATTCTCTGGGTATAGCTTCCCGCCGGACAGTCATGTGCTCCACGTCTATGACGATGCATCCGCAGCGAGCCAGGTCCTGATCCGTCACCTGGCGGCCCGGTTGGAATCGCTCCACGAAGGTTTGAAGCATTTCCCGCCGCTCTTCCACTCCAGTGACCACACGGGCGGTTCCGTATGCGATCACGCTCTCGCATGTGCTGTGGCAAACATATCCCCGATCATCGACGGGAGAGCCTATGTAGCGGTAAGCCACAAAACACACATGAGGATTGTTCCGAATGATATCCAGTTTCCTTCCCTTGAGTCCGCAGTGAAGATAGATCTTGCCGCCGCGATACGTGTGGTTCATCGGCACCGCATAGGGCATATCATCGCGGCTCATGACCAGAACTCCTTCGGTGATCCCGCCCATCAGCTTCTCACAGACCTCGTTATTTGGCACCGTGACATGGGGCGTCTTAGCTTTGTTCGGCTGGATTGCCATCATTCCACCTCCCGGTTGTAAAAAAATTAAAAATTCGAAATATGAAATTCAAGTCAAAAGGTGAGGGATGAAACGAGCGCCCCACGACCCGCAACCCGCTTTTTCAGCCTTACACCACTTCTTCCTGATGGAAGGATCGGATCTCCTCGTCCCTGTATCCCATCCGGCGCAAGACCTCGTCTGTATGCTGACCCTTGAGAGGCGGGGGCGTCTTGATAAGGCCGGGCGTTGCGGTCATCTTGAAGGGGAAGCCCAGTTGAGGTATGCGCCCTTCCGCGGGGTGCTCCACTTCATCCAACAACTTTCGGTGAATAACCTGGGGGTGCTTGAAGAGCTCAGCCATGTCAAGTACAGGTGCCACGCATATATTGGCATCTTCCAAAACCCGAAGCCACTCATCCCGGTCTCTGGTCAGAAAGGTCTGCTGGAAGAATTCGAGCATCTCCTCTCGCTGGCGCCCTTCAGGGAACTGATGGGGAATATAATCCTCCCTTCCGAACACCCGGCATACATTGGCCCAAAGGTGATGCTCCGAGCAACCCAGGGTCAGGTACTTGCCGTCCCGACACTGGTACGTTTTATAAAAGGGGTATATTCCCGATTGGCGAAAGGTTCCAGGCTCCGCCGCCGTGCCCGTGCCGAAGTAATAACCCGCATGGATCATCATCATGTGGACCATGGTATCCATCATGGAGACGTCCAGGTATTGTCCCTGTCCCGTGAGCTTCAGGGCCATCAGACCCGAGAGGATGGCGATGGTCGGGAAAAGGCCGCCCCCCGCCATGTCTGCCACCAGGTTGCCGCAATGCATGGGCACCCCGTCGGGCGTTCTGGTCACGCTCATCCATCCGCTGCAGGCCTGGTAGTTTATATCATGGCCCGGGACCAGTCGATATGGCCCATCCTGACCGTAGCCGGAGATAGAGCAGTAAACGATCCGGGGGTTGACCTTGCAGACGCTCTCGTAATCAACGCCCAGCCTCGCCACCACGCCCGGGCGGAACTGCTCGACAACCACGTCGGTTTTTTCTGCCAACCTCATGAAGATTTCGCGGCCGCGGGGTTTTTTGAGATTGAGGGTCATGCTGCGCTTGTTCCGGTTGACCAACATGAACTGCATGCTCTCCCCGCCGGACATGACGGGAGAGTACCGTCGGAAAGGGTCTCCTATGCTCGGTTCTTCTATCTTCAGCACGTCGGCGCCCATGTCAGCCAGAAGCATGGTGCAATAAGGTCCTGGAAGTAGCCGGGTGAGGTCCAGGATGCGAATACCCGCCAATGCCTCTTTCAGTGCTTTCATATGATCCTCGTTCACCGCAGAGAACGCGGAGCGCTCAGAGAAAAAATATATATTTTAAGATTCTTTTTTTGCTCTGCGCGCTCCGCTGTATATTGTCTTTAAAAAGGGGAAATCAGGTTCTGATCGGGCCCAAAGGCCAGTGTCTGCCATTGACCGATAATCTCCAGATCTTCGCGCTTCTCAATTTCCGGTAGATACGCTTTGGATACGTTCAACTTCTCCAGCGCGAGAGTGTTGCGGAGGTGGACGATGCGGACTTCCTCGGGCTTGACCATTCCCAGGCAGTTAATGGCGGCTGTCACGCAGTCCCGATCCGAATCGAAGTGCATTGGGATGGCGGCTTTCTCGGGGCTGATGCCCGTGAGGCAATTGATGTAGGTTTTTTTCTTGTCGATCTTATTGACCAAGCGCGTGGTGGTGAAGTCCGCCAGCCCGATTCCGACAGCGTTTCCCTCTGACTCAGGGGTGAGATCCCTCACAAAAAGCCGCTTCGTGCGGGGCTCAGAGCTGAAATCACCGAGGATGTCGCGATTGACACCGGTCACGTTGGTGTCCATGCCGGTGCCCGAGATGTTTTTTCCCATCTCGTCGATGATCAGGAGGTCGATATCCGAAAAGGGAATACGCGCCATCAGGCGGCGGGCATCCAACAAAAGCTTCTCTTCCTCCTCGACCAGATCCCCGGGCAATACAGCCCTGATGATGGCCGTCTCGTCGTATCCATTTTCCACCAGTCCCAGGCCGCAAAGAACCGGGCACTTGTCCATGACAATGAGACCCACCGTTTCGATCACGCGGTTCATGCCGAACTGGATACACGCCTTGTGGTAAAGATCGGCTCCGTGGCGCTTGCCCATACCGATGGCCATCATCTTCATCAGGCCGCTCTCGATGGCCCCCTCGAACTTGGTATGAGGCTTCACGCGGTTTATCACCACGATATGGTCCGCGGTTCGCGCATACTTATCCAGGAAAATGGGAAGTCCGTCCGGGTTGCGGCCGATCTCATCCACTTCCATGGTGGAAAGGATGGGGCACCCCATTGATTCCTCGGAGATTCCATATACCCCCAGCAGATCCTTCTGTTTTTCAGCGATGGCGGCGGCATGACTGCCCATGGCGGGAAAAATGAATGGCTCGGCCCCACATCCTTTCATGAAGTCCACCACCGCCTTTGTGACGACCGCAACGTTTGCGATCCCTCGGCTGCCCGCCGTGATGGCCACTTTCTGTCCCGGTTTCACCTTGGAGCGCACGCCTATACGCTCCAGCTCGGCAGCCACCGTGGCGGGAATATCCTCCACGCGGCTCCGATCAAAAGTCTGCTTGATCAGTGTCATCTGAGGAAAATTCATATAAAAGCCTCCCTCTCAGTCATCGGTGTAATCTGGTTCATCTTGTGCCGAAGCCCAAGATAGTCCCTGCAATATGGTTTATGCTAACATAACCGCAGTTTTTGTCAAGGATAATCCTGTCTTGACAAGCTCTCCGCTAATATGCCAGACTCTGACATTGTTTTTTAGAACGCGGATCGAAAAATTTCAGACACCAGAGGAAAAAAGTAAAAGGAGATGCAAGCATTAAAGGTTATCGAGCGTACCGAGCCGGCAGGGGCTCTTTCGCGATAAACTAATGGAAGAAGGAGGAAAAGATGAAAAAGAAAAAAGTTTTGATGCTGGTGTTGTTTTTGGCTTTACTTCTCGTTTTCCAGGGAATTTTTTCCGGGAATGCTCGAGCCAAAAAAGTGGTCTTCAAACTGGGACATGTCTTGCCGGCGGAACATAGCTGGCATATCTGCTCGTCAGGATTCGCCAAGGAGGTGACGGAAAAAACAGGTGGCCGCGTAACCATAAATGTTTTTCCCAATGCTCAGTTGGGCAATGAAAAGGACATGGTAGAAGGGCTGCAGTTGGGCACCCTTCAAATGGGACTCATCGGAGGCGGGTCTTTTCAGGATCTGGAGCCCAAGATGGGAGTGGCCAATCTTCCCTATGCCTGGGCGGATCATTTTCATGCTTACAGAGCTTTTGATGGGGAGATGGGCGGCAGGCTCCTGGGCCTCCTGGCGAAAAAGGGCATCGTGGGACTGGCATGGTGGGAAAATGGGTTCCGCAACATCACCAACAACAAAAGGTCTATCAGGACTCCGGAAGACTTGAAAGGGCTCAAGCTGAGGGTTACTCCCATAAAAATGCGCCTGGACACATTCAAGGCGCTGGAAGCATTGCCCGTTCCCATGCCTTTCTCCGAGCTCTATTCCGCTCTGCAGCAGGGTGTGGTTGATGGGCAGGAGAATCCCCTTGCCATCATTTACAGCAACCATTTCTATGAGGTGCAAAAATATCTCTCCATGACGGGGCACATCTGGGGAACGGCCATTCTGGTTATATCAAAAGGCGCGCTTGACAAAGTTTCCCCCGATGACAAAAAGATTATGGAAAAAGCGGCCTTTAAATGGCGCGATATCCAGCGGAAAATGATAAGGGATTCGGAAGAGGATTTCATGGAAAAGCTCAAGCAAAAGGGCATGATAGTGAATACTTTGGACAAAACCCCCTTTGTCAAAAAAGTTCGACCGGTTTACAAAAAGTACGAATCGGTTTTCGGAAAAGATCTCATCCAGATGATAGACAAGTACAGGAAGTAGCAATAGTTACAGGCTCCCGCAATCCGGTTCCGCAGGTTGCGGGAGCCTGACATTTTAGCGAACAACCGAATATTGGAAGACCTGTGCCGGAGCGACAATATGTTGAGAAAATTGGGAGATTTTTTGGCAGAAAAAACGTTGAATTTCATTATCGTTGTGATGTTCACCATCATGGCCGGCGCCGTATTCATCCAGGTTGTATTTCGCTATATTGTTCATCAACCCATCTACTGGTCCGAAGAGTTGCACCGGTTTCTGC
>JAFDED010000052.1 GCA_019310535.1 Deltaproteobacteria bacterium | reverse complement strand
GTCGAAGACCTCCTCTGTCAAGGACTCCATTATCTTATACATTGCCCAGAGTTGGTCAAATCGATTACGAATTATCATTGGATTAATACTCTATGTTTGATAGCAATTTAGTATTAAAGGACAAAACTAAAGATTCATAGTAATCAATGGCATCGGCATCCGGAAGGTGCGCTCCATAGCGAAGCCCGTAAAAGCAGACCCAGACCGGCAGATAAGGCGGTTTGCACTAAGGGGGGCTTCATTATTAACAGAACAATAGCAAGACATAAAAAACCCCATTCCTGAAAGATATGGGCGGCATTGTCACAATAATTGCCCGAAGCTGAGGATCGTGAGACATGCCCAAAGAAAGGAATGAACATCCAACACTTATGCAGGGCAATGAGGCCGTAGTGGACGGCGCTCTGGCAGCGGGATGCAGTTTTTTTGCCGGATATCCCATCACGCCTGCCTCGGAGATCGCCGAGCGTTTCTCCCTCAAGATGCCGCGGGTCGGTGGTACTTTTATTCAGATGGAGGATGAGATCGCAAGCATGGGTGCCATTATCGGGGCGTCCTTAGCCGGTGTCAAGGCCATGACGGCTACCAGCGGCCCGGGATTCTCCCTGATGCAGGAGAACCTTGGGTTTGCCTGCATCGCTGAAGCTCCCGTTGTGGTGGCCAATGTCATGCGCGGAGGTCCCAGCACGGGGCTTCCCACCAGTCCATCCCAGGGTGACGTTCAGCAGGCCCGATGGGGAACCCATGGAGACCATACCATTATCGCACTCACCCCTTCCAGTGTCAAAGAATGCTATACATTGACTGTGCGGGCCTTTAACCTGTCTGAAAAATACCGCGTGCCCGTTATCTTGTTAATGGATGAGGTTATCGCTCACATGCGTGAAAAAGTGGTCATACCGTCTCCGGAAAGCCTGGAAGTCTTTGACCGGGTGCGCCCCACCGTGCCACCCGACTGGTATATCCCTTACGAAGACACCCCCTGGGGTGTCCCGCCCATGGCTCCATTCGGTCATGGTTACCGCTACCACGTTACAGGCCTTGTCCACGATCCCAGGGGGTTCCCTACCGCCCGTCCCGACGAGATTATTCCCCTTATGAACAGATTGCAGCGGAAAATCGATCAGCACCTGGAAGATATTCAGACATGGGAGTCATTTATGACCGAAGACGCCACGCTGACCGTAGTTGCATATGGATGCGTGGCCCGATCTGCCCGACGTGCAGTGGTCGAGGCCAGGGAAAAAGGCATCAGGGCCGGGCTGCTGCGCCCTGTAACCATCTGGCCGTTTTGCAACAAGGCACTGGAGGAAGTTCTCAGGAGCAGTTCCGTATTGCTTGTACCCGAGATGAACCAGGGACAATTGGTGCTGGAGGTTCTGCGGGCCAACCAAGGCCAGGTGCGAGTTTTTACCCTTAACAGGGTGGATGGGAACATCATCACACCGGAGGAAATCCTCCAGCGTATCGAAGAGGTAGTCTAAATGGCCGAGGAGACACGGCTCATCTATAAATATCTTCGACATGACAAGAAATTTCCCCATGTCTGGTGTCCGGGGTGCGGCAACGGCATTCTCCTGGGCTCCCTCATACGGGCCGTCGACGCCGAGAGTCTGAAAAAAGACGATGTCGTTTTGATATCAGGTATAGGCTGCTCGGGACGCCTGGCTGTCTATGTGGACTTTAACACCCTGCACACCACCCACGGGAGAGCTTTGACGTTTGCCACCGGAGTAAAACTGGCTAACCCTTCCCTTCATGTCATTGTCGTCATGGGAGATGGCGACGCGACGGCTATCGGTGGAAATCATTTGATCCACGCAGCCCGGCGCAACATCGACTTGACGGCCATCATTGTCAACAATAATATTTACGGCATGACCGGCGGCCAGTATTCACCTACGACACCATACGGGAGCAAAGCATCCACATCCCCTTATGGAAATATCGAGCACTCCTTCGACATATCAGAACTTGCAATAACTGCCGGAGCTGTATTCGTGGGAAGGGGCTCGGTGTACCATACACGGCTTCTGGATACGTTGATTCGAAAAGCCTTGCAAAAAAGAGGATTCAGCGTTGTGGAAGTCATCAGCCAGTGCAATACTTTATATGGCCGGTACAACCGTATCGGGTCCGCCGTGGATATGATGCGGCAACAAAAAGAAGATCTGATCTCAGTGGCAAGAGTCAAGAACATGAAACCGGAGGAGCTGCAGGGCAAAATCGTTATCGGTGTGCTAACGGACAAGGATCTGCCTCTCTATCAGGACGAATACTCAGCTATGCGCGCCCGGGCTCAAGATGTTGTGGTCAAAAAATGACACTAACGGGGGAGTGCAATGAGCTTCCGGTATGAGGTGCGGTTAGCGGGGTCGGGAGGTCAGGGGTTGATTTTGGCCAGCATCATCCTGGCTGACGCCACAGGGATTCACGACGGCCGGTATGTTGCACAAACACAAAGCTACGGTCCTGAGGCGAGAGGAGGAGCCAGCAAGGCTGAGGTTATCATCAGCGACGAGGAGATCGACTATCCCAAAGCCCGGAGACTTGATTTTTTATTGGCCATGAACCAGAAATCATGCGACGAGTATTATAAAGATATCAAGCCCGACGGCTTTCTGCTGGTAGACTCCACCTTCGTAAACAGAGTCCCAACGGAAATGGCCGGGCAAATCTCATTCACGCAAATAGCGCGTGAACGGTTGGGCCGGGAGTTTGTGGCCAACATCATGAGCCTTGGCGCCCTCACTCGAATCTCCGGCATTGTCTCCAGCCGGGCCATGGAAGCTTCCATTCAATCCCATGTCCCTCCGGGCAGTGAAATGCTCAACCTGCAGGCATTCAAGGTTGGTATGTCTGTAGCACGAAAAATCCCTCGCCTGGTTCCTCCCTGGAAACGACACCAAGCATGACCTTCAGTGCGCCCCATATCAGTGGTCTCTCTCTGATTGCCCGATCGGTGATGTCGGTGGCACTTGTTTTGTTGACTTTCTCAGCCTGCAGCACCGAACTTCCCTCCATTAAAGATTACGATTTTGATCATGCCGGGTACCGGACAACCCTTCCACGTACTTATTCTCAGTATGCCACATGGGAACACGGAAAATTGCATTATGTAACCGCGGGCAGGGGGAGCAAAGTGATCCTGATCCATGGACTCGGCGGCTCGTGGGACAATTGGAAGATCATTATTCCCATCATCTCCGCACGCCATCGGGTGTATGCACTGGACCTGCCTGGATTTGGTCTTTCAGACAGACCGGAGGTCTCTTACTCTATCCCGTTTATGACTCGGGCGGTCCTGGCATTTATGGAAGAAGCAGGAGTGGAAAAAGCTGACTTTGTCGGGCACTCTATGGGCGGGCATGTCCTGATGGATCTGGCTTTGAAACATCCGGAAAAAATTCAACGAATGATTCTTCTGGACGCTGTGGGGGCGCAAAGCCTATGGGAACCTCTCCGCCGATTGACGTTGCTGGGACTGGGCCTTTTAGAACAGAACCCGGAGTGGCTGAGTCCCGGCTGGGTGAAACAACTGGTGGAGACTTGCTTTTATAAACCAAACGATGAGTCGGAAGAAATGGTCAAATTCTTCATGGCCGCTTTGCAGCGTCCGGAAGGTCAGCAATTGGTCAGGTCTTTCAGCAATGCAGCGCAAGGAATTCTGAATTATCCGCTTGCTCATCGCCTGCGCCAGATCCGGGTTAAGACTCTGGTCGTTTGGGGCCAGAACGACCGGGTCGTCTCATTGGATCACGCGGTTACTCTGAACCGTGAGATCAGCGGCTCGCAACTCCGACTAATTCCCCGGAGTGGGCACATCCCGCAACTGGAAAGGCCCGAACGCCTGGCCCGCATTATGCTGGAATATTTTGCAAAGCCGGACGGCGCGGCCAGCATTTCCAAATTTAAAACTCCGGATTATCCATAGCCTCAGATAATTTAAAGGGAAAAAGATTCCACCAAGGTTGAAAAACCAGCGAACCCGGTGGCGCTTTTCGATGATAATCTCCGGGTGGGCGCGAAAAGATCAAGAATCTTCGCGCGGACCCGATCGTGGTGCACGGAGACTCGTGAGATTTCTCATATTTGGCATGTAATTTAGTGCCCGATAGAGATCATCTCGTTGAAAGTTCCGGAGTCAAAGGGGGATATCTTTCGAAGGAGAGTTATTACCACTTAGGAGAACTTCATGAGGACGCTTAATTCTGAAAAGTTGGAAATTGCATGGGCCGCGGAGTCTCGTCAGGAAAAATTCTGGAAGATATCGGACGCCATTTGGAGTTACGCAGAGCTCGGTCTGGAGGAATACAAATCTTCCAGGCTTATTGCCGATACGCTGGAGTCCCACGGGTTCACGGTGGATCGAGGGGTGGCGGGAATGCCGACCGCTCTCGTGGCAAACTGGAGCCACGGAACGGGCAAGCCGGTTATCGGCTTCCTGGGGGAGTATGATGCCTTGCCCATGCTCTCTCAGAAGGCGGGTTCTCCCGCGAAAGACCCTGTTGTCCGGGGCGCTCCCGGCCATGGATGCAGCCACAACACCATGTGTGCGGTGCAGGGCCTTGCGGTCATCACACTGAAGGAGATTATGGAGAAAAAAGGGCTGAACGGAACCCTGAAAGTTTTCGGCTGCCCCGCTGAGGAAACCTTGATAAGCCGCCCATACATGGTATGCGCGGGCTTGTTCAATGACGTGGACGTCGTTATTGACTGCCACGGTGAAGACTCCTTAAAGGTCAAGGGAGTAGAAGGCACCGCCTGTTATTCCTTCATTGTGACCTTCCAGGGCAAGACAGCTCATTCAGGAAGTTCTCCGTGGATGGGAAGGAGCGCTGCCGACGCCGTGGAACTCATGCACGCGGGAACAGAGCGTATGCGAGAGAATCTCCCCGTAACCCAGAGGACCCACTGGGTTACCCTTGAAGGTGGAGAAGCACCCAACGTAGTTCCCGACAGGGCCAGCACGTGGTATTTCATCAGGGATGTGGACGAGAATGTGGAGAGCAACTTTAAATGGGCACTGGATTGCGCAAAAGGAGCGGCTTTGATGACCCAGACCACATATGAAGTGAAAGTCCTGGCCGCCGTTCATCAACGATTTCATAATACTGCCCTAGTCGAGCTGATTTTTGAAAACATGAAAGCCGTGGGAAGGCCTGAGTATACGGAGGAAGAAGAAGCATACGCACGAGCTTTACAAAAGACAATGGGCATCCCCGTAAAGGGAATGGAATATTCCCCGGAGTTGAGTGCTACAAACATGGCACCGCCCTTCAAGGGCGGATCCAGTGACGTTGGAGACGTGACACTGGTGGCACCCACTGCAGGGGTGAAGTACCCGGTCCGCGTTCCTGGATCTTATTCACATCACTGGGCGGTGGTATCGGCTGCAGCTACCTCCATTGCCCACAAGGGAATAACGGTAGGCGCCAAGGTCGTGGCTTTCACCGCCTATGATCTGCTCACAAAACCCGCTGTGTTCACCAGGATCAGGACCGAGTTTGAAAAATTGGCCACAGAACGACCTTACAAAACATTTCTTCCGGATGACGTCCAGCCACCCTTTGGCCTGAATACCAAACTCATGGAAAAACATCGTGGTGCAATGGAACAATTTTATTTGAATCCTTGACAAGAATGGAGTGCGGCATTTTTTCCTGTGCGCTTTATATGGAGGTATAACCAGCATGAAAATGATTGAACTCATCAAATATGCGAAGGTGCCAATTGAGCTTAACCGGGACGGCGTTACAGAAGTGGCCATTTTGACTGACACCGGGAGGGAGCCGGAAATTGCAGAAGCCTTTGCTGCTGTTGCGTATGAAATGGGCCTCGAACCTACTATAGTTACCATGATTGCAAGGCCGGTTCATGGTCTCGAACCGACCGCTGTCATGGCACAAGCTGTTTTGGGCTCTCAGTTGATGTTATTCGCCACATCAACCGGCATGGCTCACACCGAGTGTGTACGTAATGCTTTCAAGGCAGGCAAAAAGTATTTAGGCATGCCTGGTATAACTATTGATACGTTGACCAGGGGAGCAGCAACTGCCGACTACAAAGAAGTAGGCAGGATCACTGCTGTGGTGGCCGAAATTCTTTCGGAGGGATATGAGGTCCACATCACCAGCGAATTTGGGACGGACCTCACTTTCAGTATTGAGGGAAGAAAAGCTGCGGAGTTGGCGGGTGTATCTAAACCTGGCGGAATAGCCGCTTTCCCTGACGGAGAAGCACCCATGGCGGCTGTGGAAGGGACTGCGAACGGTACTTTGGTAATTGATTCCTCAATCCATCAATTAGGTCGTGTAAAAGAACCGGTAAGAATGAGTGTTGAAAAAGGATTCGTCAGTAAAATTGAAGGCGGAGCAGAAGCTGAAATATTTACTAACATCATAAAGACGCGTGGCGATAAGAATTCACTGAACATTGGAGAATTTGCGGTGGGAACCAATCCATGTGCACGAGCATCGGACAATGTTTCAGAAGATAAAAAACGACTCGGCTCAATCCATATAGGGCTGGGCGATAACATGACCCTTGGTGGGAACACGCCGAGTTCGACTCATATCGACGGTGTTTTAGGCTTCCCCAGCTTGTGGGTGGATAAGAAACAAATTATCGACAAAGGGAAACTCCTCGTTAAATATTGATCGAGGGCGTTGACAAAAAAAGCTCTCATCAGCCGATTATCCCAATTCGATTGGAAAAGTTTCCGAAGGCGTGTTTCTATATGTTTCGAAAAACTGTGATGGTGCTGATGGTGCACTGTTCGCTAACCGCGGGTGTTTTAAAAAACCTCTCCCACATCACCATACTGAGCTTTTCCGTGTGGAGCTTACTTATAGTGAAAGTCTTAAATAAGATGACATTGTAGTATATGAAGGTATATTTATACGTTGCTCACTCGCACGGTACAAATTTTCTATAGCCATTTCACAATAAAAAAAACCCGGTCCCTTGACCGGGCTTCCAATAGCCCATGTGGGGTGAGTGAAGGGATTCGAACCCTCGGCCGCAGGGGCCACAACCCTGTGCTCTACCAAGCTGAGCTACACCCACCACATCTGAAATTGTACGTCTGGCACTCCGCTCCGCAATTATGGAAAAACCTTTTCCCCAAAACTGCATATGCAATGTTTTTCTGTCATGATTATTAACCTAACAATCATAGTTCTGTCAAGACATATTGTTACGATATTTTTCCTTGGCAGCGAAATTTTGAAATGGTAAGATGCGCAAATCAATACAGATGATGTAAAGCCATACAAAACTGAAACTCGTCAAAATCCGGCAACAACCTTTGCTTTTTCCCGTGTCCTAATGACGGCTTACATGAGGAGTATGAAATGAATAATAGAGTTGGATTTATCGGCCTGGGCCAAATGGGCAAATGGATGGCCCTCAATGTAATGAAAGCCGGTTTTGACCTGACGGTCTTTGATATAAATCCGAAGGCAATGAAATTCCTGACCGACGAAGGGGCCAAATCAGTCCAAACTTCCAGTGAACTGGCAGGGAAAGTGGATTGGGTGTTCTTGAGCCTGCCTGACACTGCCGCCGTAGAGAGGGTCATTTTTGGTGAAGATGGCTTAGTTCGCGGAGCCAAACACGGGCTGATCGTGGTGGATTTAAGCACGACCGGCTATTTACCCACACAGGACTTTGCCCGAAGGCTGAAAGAACTGGGGATCATCTTCGCTGACGCGCCTGTTTCCGGCGCAGAACCGGGGGCACAAAAAGGAACACTTACTATCATGTTCGGGGGAGATGAAACAATTTTTGATCTCATCCATCCCGCATTTGAAGCCATGGGAAGCACCATACTTCATATGGGGGTAGTAGGCAGCGGTCAATTGACCAAAGTGGTCAATAATCTTTTATACAATATCAACATAGCGGCTATTGCTGAGGTTCTGCCCATGGCGGTTAAGCTTGGTTTGGACCCGGAAAAAATTCGCCGGGTTATCACCACCGGGACGAGCCGAAGCTTCGCAACGGAGTATTTTACACCGCTCATTCTGGAAAATCGCTTTGACCAGGCTTACTCCCTCAATAACGCTTACAAGGATATGATCAGTGCGGCCGAAATCTCCGCCTACCACAAGATCCCGTTACCTCTTGTCCACGCCGCTACCACCACGTACCAGGTGGCCCTGGCTGAAGGTTACGGTGACCAGGACAAAGGGGCCATGATCAAAGTCTTTGAACGTATTCTGGGAGTTAAGTTTCGCAGCGCATCACAAAAAACGGATACCTGAAACAATCGCATTAAGCATTCAGGTCATCCGACTCATCCGACAACCTCTGGTTGAAATCGATACCATTCAGCAAAATCAGTGTTCTGCCAGCTACCAGTTTGGCTGTTCATAATGTTGATTTTACTGTTGATCCACAAAAAAGGATTGTGAAGTGCGCGGTTGAATTAGCGGCCTGCTGCCGGGAGCGGGGTGCATCGGGCAAAACCTCTTGTCGCTCGGCAACCCGGAGGACAAATCGTTCGGGCCACCCCAACAACATCCTTCATCTATTATCGGCGGCAATTTCACTGTAATATCGTTGATCAATATGTTGCTGATCAAAGTGGATAATTCCAATACATAATGTGGCCCAATAATTTCAGGAAGGTGCCCAGGCGGAGGGCGCTCTGCATTCTACATCAGTAACGATGTCAACAACGGCCGGCACATCAGCCACTAGAGCCGTCTCCAAGGCTTCGCGGATTTCTTCGGGGCGCTCCACCCGAATCCCAAGGCACCCCATTTCCTCTGCAATCCTGGCGAAGTTGACCTCTCGGAAAATGTACAATTCCTCCCTTTTTCCAGGTGTCTCTCCATAAACGCGATGGACGGGTTCCACGCACTGTCTCAGACAATGGTTGTTATTCACCACGGTGACCGTTTTTATGCCGCACCGACGGGCAGTCTCAAGCTCGCTCAGGTGATACCAGAATCCTCCGTCTCCGGTGAAACATACCACGGGCCTGTGGGGTGCTGCGCATTTGGCCCCCAGAGACGCAGGAAACCCCCAACCCAGGGAACCGGCGCACCTAATATAGCTCTGCCCGGACTGAGTCAGATACACCATGGTACCCGTCCAGATGCCGGCGAAGCCCGTGTCTGCAACCAGGACGGCGTCCGCCGGAAGCACATCAGTGAGCTCTTTGCATAGTCTCTCCGGTCGTACGGGGGAAGCATCGGAGTTACGCAGCGGCTCCAACTCATCCTGCCACTTGCGGACTAATTGTTGGGCCCGTTGAGCCCACCGGGTCTCAGTGGCCCTTGTGTTAAGGGATTCTATAAGCCTGCGGACGGTCACTTTGGCGTCCCCCATCAGTGCCGCGGTGTTGGGATAGTTTCTGCCCAGTTCCGAGGGGTTGATATCTACCTGTACAACCGGTATACCGGGCCGAGGCACCATCCATTCGTTCGTTACCTGGACTCCGGTATGGCTCCCGATAAATATCACCAGATCAGCCTCGGAAACGACCCGGTTTGCGCACCACCGAGAATACGTACCGACCACACCCACACTCAGGGGGTGATTTTCCAGAATGGTTCCTTTCCCGTTGAGAGAGGTGGCCACAGGTATAGACAGCTTCTCGGCCAGCTCTACGATTTCGGGGCCCGCTGAGGAAGCTGTTGCCCCTCCGCCTGCCACAATCACGGGTCGCTCGGCGGCTGCCAAAACCCGAACCGCCTCTTCTACGCACTCTGGTTCAGGCTCAGGCCGGAATGACGGGTATTGAATGAAGGGCTCTTCAATAATCACTTCCAAATTCGCCTCGGCCGTATCAATCACTTCTCCTCTATGGTTGGTCACGTCCAGGTGCACCGGGCCGGGGGTTCCTGAGACTGCCTCGCGGAAGGCCTGACGGAGCAGATAGGGAAGCTGTTCCACCGCTTCAACGCTTACATTATATTTGGTGACCGGCTCGAACATAGGGCCGTGAAGAATTTCCTGGTAAGCGTGTCGATACCGAGAAAACGGTTCCCTTTGTCCTGTTATGGCGATCACTGGCGAACAACCCAGGTATGGATCCTGAAGCCCGGAGGCCATGTTGGCGGCTCCCACCGATTGGGCCATACATACACCCGGCCTTCGGCTGACTCTGGCATATCCATCCGCCATATAAGCCGCAGCTTTTTCCGAATGAGTCAACACCCGGCGTATTCCCAGGGCTTCCATCTCTACAAGCGTGCGCCTCAGAATAGCCTCTACAAAAAAAACATGCTTTACACCATAGCCTTTGAACGTTTCGGCGATGAATCTTGCTCCGGATATTACAGGAGTTTCATGTACGCTGCTTCGCCATCGCCCATTCCTGAACTGAAATCCGGTTTTTTCAACATCTGTCTTTGACATTTTAATTTTCTTTCTCTTTGATATGAAAAATATTATCGCTGTTAGCTATTGATGAGGCGCCTTTTTAATCCGAATGGACGTTTCAATGCTTACTGCCCTCCTACCGGACATACCCGGATGCATCGCCCCATGCAGTAATGACTTTTTCTCGTCTCCCGGCAGCGAGCCACGTCGCTGCGCGCCGGCGGAGAGTGCCAAAAAATTTCATCCCGAGAGGTTGGAAGTAAAGTGATACACCCTTCGGGGCATTCGGTAACGCACTGGCTGCACTCCGCGCCCAGACAGACCTTCTCCTTCAGCAGAGATGTCGGGGGAAAATGCGCGGCGGTAATTACGGCATTAAATCGAATCCGGGGGCCATACTTTGACGTTACGGCCACATTGTTGAGACCAAATTCAGCCAGACCGGATAAAACCGCGGCGTGTCTCAGGCTGAACAAACCAAATCCCGCTCCGGGAATCAGTTCCTGAAATCGATTGTAAGAGGCTCCAAAAGTGGCCGGGAAAAAGATAGATCGATAACCGGCTTCTTCAAGAACATTGGCAACCTGCAGGGCGATTTGATTTAACCGGTCGTTTATCAAATCATAGCCGACAGTGTGATAGAAGAAATTCTGGAGCATTTCCGGTCTGTTCTCTGAGGGCAGAATTTCCGAATCACGGGCCATTCCCAATTCCGGCCAGTGAGAGGCAAGATGCGGAATTCGTATGCCGAACGTTATGACCGACTGCGCACCTGGAACGATGTCTTCAGGCCGGTGGCCTCTCGGCGCCCCTTTGAATCGCTCAACAGGACCGACTCCCACCAAATTTGCTCCCTGGGCCCGGATCATCTGCATAAGCTCATGATGGAGTTCGGAATCCTTCATGGCGCCCTCCTTGTGTGGCTGTCTCGCCCCGCCTGTTTGGTTTTGAAGCTCTATCGAGTTTTATTAAACTGCATTTGTTGAGAGGCGATTCTTATAACAGTATCCGCAAGAATCTGTGCTCCAACGGCGGCGTCTTCCCATCGGATTTCTTCGTCAGGACAGTGGCTCTTGCCGTTCACACAGGGGATAAAGATCATGCCAGTGGGAATGCCCAGTGGGGGAAATGTCATGGCATCGTGGCCTGCGCCGCTCCCCATCCGATGAAAGTGGATTCCCTGCTCATGGCAGCTCAGCTCTATGGTATCCATGATTGTCGGATCCATGACCACACCGCCTTTTGATAGAATAGGCTCCAGTCGGGCGTTGTCCACTGAACGAACAATCTCTTGGATGGTTTCATGCAAAGACTGAACGGCGGCCTTTTTCATGGAGCGGATTTCAAGTGACATCTGCACGCTGCCGGGAATAATGTTGAAAGCACCCGGTTCTACCTTGAGTTCCCCAATGGTTCCGACGATGTCCGGCCCGGCCAAGATCACCGCATCGTTCACGGCGGTGATGATTCGTGCAGCCTTGACCAGTGCATCGTCCCGCATGTGCATGGGCGTGGTTCCAGCGTGGCCTGATTCGCCTTTCGTGCGGATGAAATAACGACTGATGTCAACGATTCCTTCCACGATGCCGATGGGGGCGCCCACAGATTCCAGCACGGGCCCTTGCTCTATATGTAATTCGAGATATGCGCGAAACTCGGAAGGAGAACGAGCCGCCTCCCCGATCCGACCAGGGTCCTTGCCCATCCGTTCTAAGCTATGGGCCATGGAGGGTTTCCCGGTGCCTTTGGATCGGTGGATCTCCCCTTCAATAAGGAGATTGAACATGGCACGGCTTCCAAATGTCCCGGCAAAATGACGTCCTTCCTCATCGGTAAAGACAAGAAGCTCAAGAGGACTCGGGATGGGAAGTCCGCTTTCCCGAATGGCGCGAATGGCCTCCAGCCCCGCACAAATACCCAGCGCACCGTCGAACCTGCCTCCATGGGGAACGGCATCAATATGGGATCCCACAGCGATGCACGGCGCATCCGTGGGGCCCGCTGCAGGATCGAGTCTGCCTATGATGTTGGCAGCGGCGTCCTCATGAACGCGAAGCCCCGCTTCACGCATGCGAGCCTGGAACCAGCGGCGCGCCTCCAGGTCCGCATCGGACAACGCCGTGCGCATAATTCCTCCGTCCGGCTCCTCCCCGAATCGTGCCAGATCGAGAAGATCTTTTCGGAGCCGATCTTCCTTCACCTTTATGGCAGATGTGTCCATTATCCCTTCCCCGCCGGGATGAAATTCCCGTCCCCGGCCGTTGCTGTTACCTCTTTTCCGTCATAGACTGTTTTGCCTCTGAGAATCGTCCGGACAACTTTTCCCTGAACCATCAGTCCCTCATATGGCGTCCATTTAGCTGATGTGCGCATTTCACTGCCACGAATGGCCCAGCGACAGGAAGGGTCGAGAATGGCAAAGTCAGCGTCAGCCCCTAATGAGATATGCCCCTTTCTCGGGTAGAGATTGAACCGTCTGGCCGGTTGTTCGGAAAGCATCTGCGCCAGCCTGACAGGGGCTAGACCGCGCTTGACAACCCCTTCACTATAGAGTAACGGGAAGATGGTTTCGAGTCCCGGTGCGCCGGAGCTGTTCTCAAATATGTTAGAAGCTTGTTTTTTATCCAGTCCCCATGGGGCATGGTCGGAGGTGACCATATCGATGTGGCCGCTTTTGAGCAGCTCCCACATTTCCTCCATGGCTTCCCTCTTTCGGATGGGCGGGTTGATCTTGGTAAATGCTTTAAGCCGATCCATGTCATCCTCATGGAAAAGGAGGTAATGGGGGCATGTCTCTGTGGTGACGTCCACTCCATCTTCGCGAAAGCGTTGGAGCAGGTGGATGCTCCGGGGGTGGCTCACATGGTAGATATGAAGGCGGGATCGCGTCCAATAGGCAAATTCCAGAAGCTTCAACACCGAGATGGTCTCGCTGATGGGGGGCCGCGTCTCGCAATGGGCTTTCGGGTATGTTTTCCCTTCTTTGCGGTACTCGTCTATAAGCCGAAAAATGATTTCGTCGTTTTCGGCATGAAAGCCCACCGGCACCCCGTGAGCGGAGATCAGGGGCAGTGCTTTCCAGAGAATTCCATCGGGGATTCGGGGAAATCGATCCGGGTCAGTCTCGAATAGGGATAGCTTGAACCCGCAGGCCCCAAGCTCAACCATGGGGGCGATCACGTCCAGCGGACCCTCTTTTTTCAGGGTGGCCAATAGAGCGATGTCCACTATGGCAAGTCGCTTCACTCGCTGGATCTTTTCCTGCAAAGTTTCGGGATTAGTTGTGGGATTGCCGGCGTCGTAAGGCATTTCAACAAAAGTGGTGACCCCTCCCGCGGCGGCGGCGGCGGTGGAGTGCTCAAACCCTTCACCGTCGGGCACGCTGTAAGAATGAACATGGGAATCCACTACGCCGGGGAACACCAGCAACCCGCCGGCATCGACGGTCTCTTTGGCCGAAGGGGTTTCCGCAGTGCTGTACAAGCCCGTAATTACCCCGTTTTGGACCCCCACTGCCGCATCTTTCGCGATCCCGTGCGGAAGCACAAGATCTCCTTTTATCGCAAGGTCTAACTCGTCACGGCTCATAAGACACCCCATAAATTGCAGTAAAAAGAATCAATTTTTAATAGGATTATCCTGTTAAGTCAGCAAATAAAACTTTAATTGCTTGATTTTTATTAAATTCTTATTGCTTAACCATTGGGACCGAAAGCTGTGATTCAATACCGGCCAAACCTTAATGGCATTCAGGTTCCATGAGGGGTGGCCCGGACAATGTATTGTCCGGGCTGCGCAGCAGCAAGAGGCGGTACATGGCTCGTTTAATGGTTCCCGGGCGCGGGGTGCACCGGGCAAAACCTCTTGTCGCTTCGCGACCCGGACGACAAGTCGTCCGGGCCGTCCCAACAACATCCTTCATCTATTATCCGCGGCAATTTGACTGTACTATCGTTGATCAATATGTTGCTGATCAAAGTGGGTAATTCTAATTTTTAAAATCCTATAGCACTTCAATATTGTAGATGCAAGCTTTTTTGTGTTTCCACTTCTCACATAATAGAGTGGTTCGCCTTCCGGGGGTCTGCAAGTCGGAATGCAATCGGGCAGACGCCCTCCGGGATATGCCGACGACACTCTGACTGCGCCCGCTCACGTCGGTGAAAATCGGCTTGGGCCTATTCCACCACCGGCGGGCGGTGCTTCCACGCTTGCGTGGCCCGTTCGAATGCGTGGGCAAGCTGGAGCACGCCGTAGTCATCATTATGCCGTCCAACGATCTGTATGCCCACGGGCAACCCTTCCCGGGTGAAGCCGCAGGGTACGGAAATAGCCGGCAGGCCTGTGACGGTGATGTAGTAGCAGCTTTTCATCCAATCGATATAAGTGTCCATCTTCACACCGTTGATCTCCTGCACCCAGCGCTGCTTAACATCGAAAGGCGGCACCTGGTTCACGGGGCATACCAGGAATTCGAATGTATTCATAAACTCCCGCACCCGATGGTAGAGCTCGGTGCGCTTCACCTCGGCCCTGCCGATCTGAGGTCCTGTGAGTTTCAGCCCCTGCTCTGTGTTCCAGATCACCGTGTCTTTCATCAAGCCGCGGTGGGTCTTGAGCAGCCCGCCGTAGCGCAGCTCGAATCGCCAGGCCCGCCAAACCTTGAAGATCTCGTCCGCGTCAATGAAGTCAGGTTCGCCCTCCTCCACGATGCACCCCAAATCCTCGAAGACATGGCGCTGACCTTCCAACACTGCCGTAACGCGCGGATCAACCGGCAGCCCTCCCAGATCATTGCTCCAGGCGATGCGCACGCCCTCGTAATGCCGCTCCAGTGGCCGGGCGAACAGGCTGCCCGGCTCGGCAATGGAAATGGGTGAGCGTGAATCGGGCCCGGCGATGACGCTCAACATCAGCGCCGTGTCCTGCACGGTACGGGCCATGGGGCCTTGCACCGAGATGGGGAACCATGCCACCGGGTTTGGCCATACCGGCACCCTGCCAGGTGAAGTGCGGAAACCCACCACGTTGCAGAAGTTGGCCGGATTGCGAAGGGAGCCGCCTGTGTCGCTGCCGTCGGCGATGGGCAGCATACCGCAGGCCAGGGCCACCGCCGCCCCGCCGCTGCTGCCGCCGCAGGTCTTGCCTGTGTCGTAGGGGTTCAGGGTTTCTCCGAAGACCTCGTTGTAAGTCTGGGAGCCGGCACCGAACTCCGGCGTGTTGGTCTTGCCGATGGTTATGGCCCCGGCCTTTTTGATGCGCTCAACGATCAGCCCGTCGTGATCCGGCACATGATCCTTATAAATGAGCGAGCCAAAAGTGGTGCGCAGTCCCCTGGTGGGGAAAAGGTCTTTGTGGGCGATGGGCAGACCATGCAGCGGTCCCACCTCATCACCTTGTGCCAGGGCCTTGTCAGCGTCCTGGGCTCGGGCCAGCGCATGTTCCCGGGGCACCTGACTGACGATGGCGTTGACTATGGGATTTACCCGTTCGATCCGGTCCAGATGGGCCTCCATTACTTCCTTGCAGGACAGCTCTCTGGCACGGATGCGGCGGGCCATATCTGTGGCCGGCATAAAGCAAAGCTCGCATTGGGACATGTAACGCTCCTTTGAGTCATGACTGCAAAAAAAGCTCTATCTCATTCCCGGAAAGTTCTTTCCTGCAGGTTACCAGTAGAGTATATAAGGGGAAAAGCTGCAAGTCAACAGCCCCCGAAGCTCTGAGCCCAGAAGCCAGTAGGGACAGCTGATTGCAATTATCATATGAGTTTTTATCACAACAGCCTGATTTTACTCCATGGTCGGTATCCATTGGTATCTCTATCAATGCTCCATCAATGTAAGGAATCGGTCTTTAATACGTGGTTGCAGTCAAAGGAGTGAAATTCATTCGAGATATTATTTTATTTTATGGACGAATAGGGGCGAGGTTCATCCCCGCCCGATGCAGGAGATGATACTGCGCAAGAAAAGCATGGCATAACAATAGGAGTAATTGACCATGCCAAATGCGTTGTATTTCTGAGAAAACCTGGATGTTCTCCCAAATCACATTCCCGATGAATCCGTGGATCTCGTCTACCTGGACCCACCCTTCAATTCCCAGCGCGATTACGCGTAGGGATGGGGTTCATCCCAGCCCGAAAGAGTGAGTAATACCACCGAGAACGTGGGTGGCAATGCTTTACTCATTAGTTGCTGAAATCCTTACAGAGGCTTACTTCCTGATCTGTGGATTTCGCCGCTCCCTTTTCATTGCATGTTTCTACCGCAAATTGATAGAATTCTGAGTAAGTGTGAATCGCAGGATCCATCTTGAGTTAAATAAAAAAGGCAGAGCCAAAAAAATGACCCTGCCATTCACTCCGCTACCAAACTGGTCTCCCAGTTAGTGGAGTGTCGGGGAAAAAACATCTATAGCGACTGCACAAGCAGCTTCAACGGCTTCATCTACTGGTCCTGAATGAACTGAGCTATGTCCTTTTCTCCAAGGCTGGGACCAAAATGCTCTTCGAGGTCATCAGCCGAGCTCGCCTAATCCATCTTCACATTTTTGTTTCCTTTATGACAGCTATAACAGGTATAATTTTTCTTTTCTTTTTTATTCATGTACAACATGTATCCTTGCATGGCCCGCGCAATCCGGCGATGAACCAGGGCTTTCAACTCTTTTTCACCAACTGTTTTTCCAACAAAACTCTTATATGTCTCACTCCGATTTGAGGTATGGCAAAATGAGCATTTGACCCCCAACGCTCGGTTCCATTCCTTCATTAATTCTTTGACTTCTTCCTTTTTAACATACTTTGTCTTCGCATGTGTGATATGAACAAAGTACCCGATGGAGAACACAAAGATGACAACGAGGACAACAAGACCAATTTTTTTCGTGACTTCCTCCTCCTCATGATTGACAGGGGCAGTGAGCCTTTTATCGATCACTGTTTTTTCGTGATACATTTTGCTCACTTTATACCTCGGTGTTAAGCCCGTCATTCTACTTGAACATGTAGAATGATTTGAAGAAAAGATCGAGCTTGCTTACACACCCTTGCGATATCCAAATGTTGAGTAATCATATAATATGACGTAAGAACGTTATCAAGACAAAATTTTGCTCCTCATATCGTCCCTATTTTGAGACTCCGAGCATAGAAGTCCTCTGGCCGACACTTGATTTAACAGTGTCTGCCAGATCAAGTTAGAGTATTCCCTCGCAGTTCGAGAGGATGAATGGAGTCTCAGGGAGGATGATCAGCACTGTTCAACTCTTTCGTTTCAGGAGCTTGGACCTCCCTTCTGCGGCCAGGGAAGCCTGATGAATTATACGATCAACAGCAATAAAGCTTGGAGGGAACTTTTTCCTCCTTTAAATCTCCGAATGGATTCCCATATCGCCACACGTTTTCCATCATTTCCCGGACGGATGAAGGAGACCTCCCTTCCTGAGCGGCACGCAGCCTCATCTCTTCCATAGGAAGATCCAGGCCCAACGGGCAGGCCTCCCGGCAGGCCTTACACAGTGTGCAGCGATAACCAACCTCAGGAGGGCCCTTTCTCTCGGAGATAACAGCCTTTCCTCGCGGAGAAAGGGTCTCACTTCTGATCACGCGGAAAATCGGGCATGCCTCGCGGCACAGCCCACATTTCACGCAGCGCTTTCTTTCCATATCTTATCTCTGTTAAAAATTCGATGGGGGTCGTATCGATCTTTTCGCAGCCGATGCGCGGTCAGTTCCTTCAGCGAAAGATATTCCCGTTTCCGTACCCCTACGCCGTGCTCACCCGCAGGTTTTCCACCTATTTCCATTATTACTCTCATCAGATCGTCAACCCGCTGTTCCTGTCCCGGCTCGAAACAGGGATGCAGGATTCCCACCCCCATATGACCAAAAACAGGAATCCGGTGCTCTTTCAGCCATCCCAATGCGGAGGCCAGCCCTTCGAAAGGCACAAAAGGGTCTTCAATGATATGCAGCCCATGCGACGCCAAAACAGCGTAAAGTTCTGAGCGGGCTTTCCAGGTTTTTAATGCCTCAGTCTTGTCCATATCTTTTTCGCTGGAAGCCGCACGCTCCACGAGGAGATGATACTTATCCTCCCATCCCATGGCGGCGGAGCAGGCGGGATCCAGCAGCTCCAGGGCCACCAGACCCTCTATTTGCCTGATCTCCGGGATGAACGCACACACATCCTCAATAGAGGGAAGCTTGATTTTTTGAGTAGTGCTGGAGTTTTCTCGAGGACGCACGCGCAACGTAACCTCAAGGATGATCCCCAATGTCCCCTCTGAACCGATCCACTGTTGCGTGCTCTCGCCGTGAAGAGTCCGAATCTGAGCATTACCATCCACAACAAGTGCATCAATGACGTAGTCTTCCATCCGGCCGAAATGAATAGCCCGGAAACCCGCTGCATTGGTAGCCGCCATGCCTCCCACTGTGCAGGCGGCATGGCTTCCCGGGATCACCGGAAGATGCAAATGAGAACGACTTAGGTGCTGATTAAGGGTGTCCAGCACACAACCCCCCTGAACCCGAATCGTCTCATCGGATGGATTTACCTCCAGCACGCGCGTCATGCGGGACAAGTCAACAACCAGGCTTCCCCGGGGCACCGCTCCACCGGCCAGGCCGGTTCCTGCGCCCCGGGGGACCAGGTCCACCGCGGTTCTCTGATCCCGGGCCCATAGGACCAACCGCTGTAACTCCTTCTCTCCTTCAGGCCATACCACTCCATAACAGGGCCCATAAATTCCCGATGCATCAGTTGACACAGCCATCAAATCTTCAGCTCGAAAAGAGATGCGATCATCGGGAAAAATCTTTTTAAGAGAGTTCTTGTTCATTCAAGCAGCTCACCCAGCTCTATTACTTTTATTCCACCGGCATGGCGCTGCAAATGCATATAGCAGAGAGGACAGGAAGTGACCAACCGGTTCTGTTGGAGACCGGCCAGCAGATCCTGCGCTATGGCGCCAGCGAGATCGGGCTCGTTTGCTTGAAGCCCTCCGCCCGCTCCGCAGCAGGGGTTGGGATTCCCATCAAGGCCCACTTCCACCGGGTTATAGCCATGCCCGCGCAAGATTTCCAGAGGCTCTTTCTTCACCCCAAGATAGCGAGTCATGTGGCAGGGATGATGGTAAGCGATGGGCCCATCCTCCATTGTTGGAGCACGGGAAGAAATCCTCCGGCCCCGCCGGAAAACCACGTCGGCCACATGCCATGATTCCATACGATAGAATTCCTTAAAGGTATAAACACAGGCGGGGCAGTTGGATATGATCCTTTTCACGGAGAAGCGATGGAAGACTTCCAGGTTATGATCACGGAGATGATGGAAGTCATCCGGGTAACCGGCGCGATGCACGGGGCTGCCGCAGCAAAAGATTTCTCCTTGAGGCAACACGATGAAATCAGTTCCAATGGCGCGCAGGAGTCCTTCATATCGCCTCTGGATATGCGGCAGCAAATGAGCAGTCATACATCCAGGATAGTAAAGTGTGTTAAACCCTGAAAGCTTATCCAGGAGGCGTTTCAACACTGCTGTCTCCTCAAGCAAAAATCCATTCTGGTTGTTTCTTTTTTCGCGAGCAGCCCGGACATTTTTGACCCTGGGGATCAGATCCCACGGAACCTACTTCAGAGGCCGCACCGATTGCATTTGAAAAAGCGTCTTCGCGAACATCCCGGCGAATTTTTTTAAACAAAAACGGTCAGGATCAGGATTCCCAGTCCCACCATGGTTGCACCTGAAAGAAGCCGAGCCCATGTGCTGGATACTCGCTCCCATTGGGCCAGACGGCGCGCCGCCACCGGGTTGGACGCCAGCGCCAAAATAACCACCAAAGGCGAAATAAACATCAGATTATAAACAACCAGGTAGCCGAGCCCGTAGGCATACGTGGCTTTGCTCGCCAGAAGCCCCACGATAGCCACGTAGATGCCGCCCGAGCACGGAAATGTACACAATCCCACCAGTATCCCGAGGACCGCTGAGGCGGGAAGTGTAGCCCTGTACATCCAGCCCTTCAAAGTCTCGTGGCTGGCCTGCGGAATACGAAGCCGCAACGGGAGGCGAGGCAAGAGAACTTCTTTGAGATGGATGATTCCCAGGATAATTACCAGTATAGCTCCCACCCGAGCCATGAAATGAGGCTTTTGAGAAAACATGACGACCTTCATGAGGCCCAGACCAATCAGAAAATAGATCAAAAATATGGCGGCAATGTAAACGCTGCCCATCTTCAGGATATTTCCGCGTGACTTCTGGATGGTGAACAGAAAAGCAATGAAAAAGAGCAACACGGCAAAGGCGCAGGGGTTGATCCCATCCAGCAGACCCGTGGACAAAACCACGGGCAGGAGGGTACGGATTGATGCGGAAGATTCCCCTCCTGCCCCAACTCCCCGGGTCATCCCGGGTGAAGCATGGGCCCGGGAAGATTGCAAGAATTGAGCGATCGGCGCGTCAATCGGCAACTCCACAGGTTCGCCCTTGAAAGCCCACACCTGATAGGTGCGAGCCTTTTCCATGTCCATGATATCCTGACGCACCAGGATCTTACTGAAATGTTGTCCACCGGCCTGTCGTTCCAGAATATCCCGCACCACATGGATTGGAACGTGGCCCATCAAAACGATCTTTTTGCCTGCAAACGTGACGATGTGTCCCTGAAGCGTCGGAGGTATTCCCATGCTCTTAGACCGTTCCAGAAGGGCTTTGCGGTGCTGCTTGTCGCTCACGTAATCTTTTAAAACCGCAGGGGACAGTCCGTATTCTCTCAAAACGGGCAGCAACTCCTGGTCTATATACGTTCTGCATCCCCCGCAAGCTTCATTGTAATAGATATCAACATCAAACTCACTTTCACCGCCATGGAGAGCTACAGAAAAATGGAGAACTCCTATGACGGCTACAATCAAACCTATAATCCTTGGGTGCAACTCGCGCTTCTTCATTTTTTTCCCTGGGATGAGTCAAAGGTTTGAGGCGGCATAACGTATCCGACTATTTCTACCGAGACCTCGGGCCGGGCTGGATCGTCGCTTCGTACATATACAGTACGGATAAACTCCTCCCGCGTGTTATGAGTGTTGGGGTCGAAAATCACAGCAATTTGGGCTGTTCCCCCCGGCGGAATCGGCTCTTGAGGGACTGACCCTTCAACGCTGGTGCAGGGGCAATTGGTGGTGACGGCCTGAATGTGTAATAACGCTTCACCCTCATTGTGAATGGTCAGTGGAATCCGTACCATTTCCGAGGGGATTTTCCCAAGGTCTATTTTTTGGGGCGTAACGCGGATTCTGGGAACTGCGGAACCATGGGGCAAAGGTGATGAATCAGCCTGTTGAACATTGGCCGGGGGCTGTATCTTTCCTTCCTGAGGCGCCATGGTGTACCCGAGCAGTGATCCGATGGCCAGCAGGGCCACCAATGCTCTCATGATGAAAAATATAAACTTGAATTGACCATGCTTCTCCGCCTTCGATTTACTCCTCAAGAGAATCTTCATGATGCACCTTCAAAATAAAGAACAGGCTTTTACTTCTGGTTATTCCTGTCTTGGAATCAACGTTTGTATCTTCGATTTATAACGTTTTGAATTTCAGTAATACTCTTTCCTTTGGACACCATCTCGGACGCATCCAGCGCCTCGTTAAGGCAGATGTCTCACTCTGCGGCGTGGCGAGTGGTGAAACATGTTAACAACGAGATGTGGCCGAAATTTTCCTTGCATTTGCACCAACAATAGAGCTGATCCAGCACATGGGGAATAGCATCGGCCACCCGGTATGCCCGGCTGATCCTCCCGGTAAACCAATCGGAGGATAAAACGTTCCTGGTCTCCCGGAGCTTGTAAGACGCCTCCCGGACCTTGTTTGTTTTTCGGGTAGTCGGATGGTCTCTATCCATCCACACATATCCTCCGACGGCCGCCACCGCAACGGAAAGAAACCCGCCAAGAATCCATTGGGTGCGCCTCGATCCTTTTTTCGGATAGGAGGGCTTTTTGTTCTGTGAAAACTTTTTTTTTCTTTCGATTCGCCTTGACATAATTACATCCCGCTTCATTCGCGATATTGGAGGGGGTTCCAACTCACAAATGCCTTTTATTATGGACAAACAACAATCATTGAACTCTTTGTTCTTCCAATGAAAGACGCTTGTCAACGTAAAATACCTGTATCAAAAGAACCTAACAGTAATGGTGATTTCTAAGGAATGGAAAGATGGCGGGTTCAGCACAAAAGGGAGACATTACGTATATAGGCGGCAATGTTGCTTCGCCGGGCTGGATCTGCACCGGTTGGACGAAGCGCGATACCCGAAGGGGGATTAATATCGGGAGATTCTATTGACGTTTCAAGCGGGAACAGGTTGAACCGCAGGCCAGACCCTTGGGTTATCCCGGATTCGTTGGCCAGATTTATGCGGTAACAAGGAGGGCCGACATTAATCCGCCGGCAGCCGGTATATGGCAGGCGTTCCTCGATCTCTCCGCGAGAATGGCAGGCAGTCTGATGGGACACGTCGTCATTTACATCGAGAGAGCAGCATACTATCTCTTCGGAAAAGACGACGGCTCCCATGCCTAGAATCAACAGAGAACAAATTATAACACTACATGCCTTTTTCATGCTCTCCACTTTGGTTTCGATTGTTGATTGAAATTATAAATAACCTGTAACTGGTGCATTGTCAAGAGAAATAGTAACAGGACCAAAATTTTCAAAGGAAAAAGTGATACTTGTGGATCTGGGGGATCACCTCCCGCTCCGGGGTGGAGTAACGGAGCCTATACACAGACAGCCTCTTGTCGCTTCGCGACCCGGACGGCAAGTCGTCCGGGCCATCCTGCTTTTTCGAAAGTCTCTCCAAAGTAGGGGCACAGCTCTCTGTGCCCCTACTTTGGAACCCCCTCACCCTGGCCCTCTCCCCCGCAAGCGAGGGCGAGGGGAATTAATTCAATGGTATTTTGGACACAGCCCATATCACAATTCTGAGACATTTTCTACTTAATTGTCATTCAGGGGCTGCACCCGCGGAGCATGAAAATGGTTGCGTGTTGCGGGTTTTTTAACCCGTAACACGTGGCCCGAAACCCGATAACCCATGACTCGCAACTCCTAATCGTTTTATGTGCAGTTGCAAGAGGCCGGCCGCGACATTATCTGACTAATTGACCGCAAGGAAAGTAAGCAGCGTCAAATTGACCTATTGATGAGATGGTGTCCTCTCCAGCTTTCCACCCATGTGAAGCTCCAGATCCACCAAGGCGTTGTTGAACGCCAGTAAGGCTTGCAGAGATTCCCTGCGGCTCTGCAAGAGACCCTTTTGCGCCTCCAGGAGGTAGAGCCTGTTCAACTGCATGGCATTCACCCAACGCTCCGCATAATCAAGCGCTTTCTCGCGAAGGGGGATGACCTTTTCCCGCAGATGCCTGAGGCGGCTTTGTTGAAAGCGGACCTTCTCCAGATCCCCGGTAATCTCTTCTCTCACTTGTCCACCCAATGCCTGGAGATTTTTGCGGGCCTGTCGCACCATGTATCGAGCCCTGGAAATCCGGGCCTGATTCTGATCGAAAAGGGGCATCTGAATGTCAATGCCTGGTCCGAAGACTTCGGATTCGTCCGGATCCTTTTCAAAAGAAACACCCAGCCCCACATGTTTCAGGATCAGCACATTCTCCAGTTCAAGTTTTCTTTCGGCCTCAAGGATTTCGAATCGGGCCATCTGAACGTCCAGGCGGTGTTCCATGGCATACGGTATGGCTTCTTCAAGCCCGGGAGGGGCGATTTGCTCTTCCGCCATGCCACCCAGAATTTCATAATCCAACTGACCAGGTGAAAGGCCTAACGTTCGATCAAGCCTTGACTTCGCCATGGCCATCTCACTATCAAACCTGGAAACCTCGATCTCCGCCTCCACCACCATGATCTGGGCAAGGTAGACATCCTGTTCATTCATGAATCCGAAGTTTCGCCGTATGATCGCCTCTTCGCTTATTTCTCTGAATCTTTGCAGGATATCCTCGGTCTCCTCCCCGGCTCCCGCCAGGTAATAGGCGGCATTGTAAGCGCGCTTGGCCTCAGCAGCCACATCAAGGACCTTCTGGCCAACCCGCATGATGGTTGACTCCATTCGGGCGGCTGCCGCTTTTTTTCTGAAGGGAATCTGCCAGAGGTCCGAAATATTCAAGAATCCTTCTGCTTCGATATTTGTCCCGCCCCCACCAAGGAGAAACCGAAAAATGGCTCCAATGCTGGGATTGGTGAAGAGCCCGGCCTGGACCAGATCAGATTTGGAGATCCCTATTTCTTCAAAGCTACTTTGCAATTCCCTGTTGTTGAGCAAGGCGATTCGGACGGCCTCCTCCCTGGAGAGTCCATCGAGCAGGAGTTTATCCACCTCTTCCCGAATGGCCGCCTGCTCTTCTTCCGACTTTTCCCAGAGAAGCTGCCGGCTGGTGAGCTTATAAGCCGTTTCCTGAAACCTTCCCCATTCCTCATCGGTGCGGACTGTAGCACACCCAACCAACATGAAAAGGAACAAGACTACAGTTGTATTAATTATGATGCCCCTCATCTGGCGATCCCTCCCTTTACTTTCGTGGAATTACGTGGAAGAAGGTGAACATTCCTCCATGGGGCATTATGCCCATGGGAATGTCGGCATGGGCGTTGATGATATGATGGAGTTTATGGCAATGAAAGCGCCACACACCGGGGTTAAAGGCCACGAACTCCACATCCCGGGTGGTTCCGGGGGGCACGTTAACGGTGGAGCCGGGCCACTGGGCGGCCTCTGGGATGGGGCCTCCCTCAGTACCAACAACCTTCCAGGTATGGCCATGGATATGGATGGGATGACTGCTCATGGAAAGGTTAGCCAGCCGGATCCGTACCCGATCTCCCTGTCTTACAGTCATTACCTCAACATCCGGTGCAACTTTTGCATTAAACGTAAACCAGTTGAAATCCATGGTAACAAGATTGGGGCGGTCATTGCCGGGCTGGATGGCGAATGCCTGGAGCATTATGGCGAAGTCCTTATCGATCCTGCGGGCGGGTCTTCTCGGGTGAATAACCACAAAGCCTCCCAGGCCCATGCCGTCCTGCTTCATCATGCTGAAGCCGGTGTGATACATGTATGTCCCTACCTGGTGAAGTGTAAACTCGTAGACAAAGGTCCCGCCCGGCGGTGTGGGCGGCTGGGTCACCCCTCCCGCCCCGTCCATTTCGTTTGGAACCTCAAGCCCGTGCCAGTGGATGCTGGTGGGCTCCGGAAGTTCATTTTTCAGGATCACCCGGATTCGATCTCCTTCAACGGCCTCGATGGTGGGACCGGGTACGGACCCATTGTATCCCCAGAGTTTAACCTCTTTCGGTTGATTCATATGCTGCATCCCGCCGGTGAAACGATTCCAGGCTTTGATTAACGAATCATCGGGCATGCGCCCATCTGTCAGTAATCTTTTGACCGGCTGGGCTATGAGGGTGAATACCTTCACATCGCCATCCATCTCGTACCCAAGAGGGGGCACGTTGAGTGTATGCACCCTGCCCATCTGCCTGCCCGTAAGTGGCGGTGGAGGTGAGATGGGAACCTTCGGGTCGGCCCAGGCCATTGGTGGGTATTGATTCACGAAACCCCGGACATGCTCCCTGGGCGAAGATTGTACCATGCTCCCTTGTCCATGCCTTTCATGTTTCTGGGCCGTGGAGAGGCTTGCAGATATCATCATAGAGCCAAAAAAAAGCATGAACAATAAAGGGAGCGTTATCTTTCGCCTTATGTTCATTTTGTTTCCTCCGTGCGATGATCCCTTTGTCTCAGTACTTTACCTTTCCTCATGCCAAAGAAAATATTAGCACCAGCCCTCTCAGAATGAAAGCGCATTTCTTGCCATCGCGGTTCACTAAAAACTGAACATCACGGTTAGTTCTTGTTACAATCCAAATGATGCGGTTGCAGGCGTTATTGATCAGGTGATGCAGTGTGGCTGGAGAACTGCATGATTCAAAGCTGCACCGTGCTACACGACGACAAAGGGCTTTCAGCTTGACAGAATCTTGTGAGCCCGTTATGTTTGGTCATTGAAAACTGTTGATTCATAGGTTGCGTCCTGTAACTGTATGTTATGTCTTATCTCTTGGCCATGAACCTGCAAGACGAACGGATCGGGCTGCAGTTTGATGCTGGAATGGAACAAGGAGGCCGAATAAAATGAATCCGGAAGTTGTAATAATTGGTGGTGGTCCGGCCGGATATCCTGCCGCCATCCGCGCGGCTCAGCGGGGTGCACGGGTTACTCTTGTGGAGCACGACAGGGTGGGAGGGACCTGCCTGCATTGGGGTTGTATACCCACAAAGGCGCTTCTGGAAGGCGTGCACCGCCTGCATGCCGCCCAGGAGGCGAAACGTTTCGGGGTGGTGGTGAGTGAGGTATCCTCTGACCTGGAAACCCTCCGAAAGCATCGGGATGCCACGGTGAAGGCGCAATTCACGGGGCTGGAAGGGCTGCTGAAAGCCCACGGCATCAATATTGTGTCCGGCTTCGGAGAACTTGTCGAACCCCATGTTGTCCGGGTTCGGGAAACAGGGGATACCTTAACCGCCTCGGCCATTATCGTGGCCGTGGGCTCGGAGTCTTCTCTCATCCCTGTTCCCGGCGCGGATGGCCCGGGGGTGATGAACAGCGATCAGGCGATATTACTGGAGAACGTGCCTGAGAAGCTGGCCGTGGTTGGCGGCGGTTATATCGGGCTGGAATTTTCTCAGCTTTACGCCGCACTGGGGAGCCGGGTGACCGTAGTGGAGATGATGCCCCAGGCCGTGCCCGGAGAGGACCCGGATGTGGCCGCGGCGCTCACGGCCGTGCTGCGAAAACAAAAGATCGATATCCACCTGAGCGCCACCGTTGAGGCCATAGAGGAGCGAGGAGGTGAGGTTGCGCTTGTCTACTCCGAAAACGGGGAACGAAAGGAGGTAACCGCCCAACGTGTATTGCTGGCGGTGGGTCGTCGGTCCCGCGCAAGCCAGTTAGGGCTGGAGCGCATTGGTGTGCGGATTGAGCGCGGGTTCATCGCGGTTAACGAGCGAATGGAGACAACAGTTCCGGGGATTTTTGCGGCCGGAGACTGTGTGGGCGGCCTGATGCTGGCCCATTCAGCCACACGTGAGGGTGAGGTGGCCGCCGCCAATGCCACGGGCGGTGAGGAAACCATGAATAACGACCCTGTGCCGCGCTGTCTGTACACGGAGCCGGAAGCAGCCAGTATCGGGCTGACCGAGCCCCGGGCGCGGGAGCTTCACGGTGAGGCGGTTCGGGTGGGGCGTTATCCTGTGATGCCCAATGGTCGGGCGCGGGCCATGGGGTGCCGGGATGGGTTCGCCAAGGTGATCACCGGCATGTATGGGGAAATCCTCGGCGTCCACCTGGTGGGCCCACGTGTGACTGAAACTATAGGGGCCGCTGTTATGGCCGTCCGTATGGAAGCGACCGTACAAGACCTGGCGAGTTCCATATTCCCCCATCCCACCATCTCCGAGATCCTCTCCGAAGCGGCAGCCGACGCACTGGGGGAATGCGTGCATCTGCCGCCAAGAAAATAAGATCCATACACCGGCCAGTAATGCTCCTCCTGCAAGGAAATTCAGAGATATATAGTGAGCAGTCCAGTCGCAGCTACCAATCGCGAAGGGCTCAAACCCCTATCTATCCTGCATTGCCGCCGGCGGAGGATTGCATCATTCCTACGCCGATTTGGCAGCGGCTTCCTGTTTCTCCAGAAAAGGCAGTACTACACCGGCATCGGGGATAATGCAGATGGATGGATCATTGCCCAGCCTGTCCATGGCCAGATCCATGGCTTCTTGGAAAGAGTGGGCCGGCGTGCAGGCACACTTTTTCACTAGGTCATCGTCCATGCTGGAGATCAGAATAGTTTCCGCATACTGGGCTGCCTCTTTCAGCCAGTATGCCTTGACGCCTCCAATGTCGAATTTCTTGCGCAGCACGGCCCCCATCTCATCGGCACTCTGGTACCGGTTCATGAACTCCATGAATCCGGGCTTATCGTGCGGTCCGTCAATGCATTCGGCATAGTATATCAACACTCCGCCCTGGCGAATAGACTTCAGGGCGTGGTCCTGGCCCTTTTGGGCCTGGCGGAGGCTGTGGTCGCGCGGGTAGCCGCCGCAGGAGGCGATGGCCAGGTCAAATTGGCGGTCAATGTTTATTTTGTAAAGCTGATCCACCACGTCGCAGCCCTTCCGGTGGGCAGTAATCCAGTTGCCGGCCAGCACAGCCACAAATTCCTGCCGGCTGTCCAGCACCACGTTGAGCAGGAAGTGCGGATCAGCCATCTTGGCGGCCTCCATGATATCTTCATGGCACGGGTTGCCTTCCAGCATGCCGCTGCGAGCATCGGGATGCAAAAAATAGGCGTGATTGTGGTTGATGGTGATGTCATGGGAGACTCCGGGCAAAAGGCATTTCCGTCCCCCGCCGTATCCTGCGGCCAGGTGATAAACAATGCCCCCTGTCAGGATTATGCGGTCCGCATCGGCAACCAGCCGGTTGATATAGACCTCTGTACCGCGGGAGGTGCGCCCATAATAGCTCATGTTTTCCAGATTGGAGCTGTCATTGTCCACCATGCGCACCCGTTGTGCCACTTTTTCGCCCACGATGTATCGCTGCTCCTCCGGCGTCTGCCGGCGGTGATTGCCGTTGGCGAAGACGATGATGATGTTCTCATCAGGGACACCCGCACCGTTGAGTTCGTCCAGAAGCACAGGCAGGAAGACATCACTGCGAGTCATCCTGCTGATGTCCTGGACCACCACTGCTACGGTCTGCCCCGACTTCACCACTTCGCGAAGCGGTGGAGAGTCGATGGGGTTTTCCAGGGACCTGCGAATTTCACCCGGCACGTCTTCAATAACGGGAAGGCTCCGGGCCTCCAATACCTCAGAAATCCTTTCTTCGGGAAGGGCAAAAGCCCTTGTTTCTTTCCCGTACCGGACCGTGAACTCTCGCATTGACATAATTTGATTCCTCCTGTTCTCCCCTTTTGACCATCAGAAATGACCGTCCTGCCCAGTTAAAAATAACAGCGGCCCCTATATTGATACGGGGAACGTTGCGGAACAACTCTCACGCGGGCTGCCGGTAATACAAAGGCCCGCAGTTGTGAAATTGCTGTCCGGATTCAAGGATGACTCACTGTGCCGCCGTGCCGCCGCTGCATCAAGACATCGCTGTGCAGGCGTCCCCTACCGGGTGTAACACCGAAATTTTCAGGCCGATAATGAAATCCCGGCAGCTCTTTTGGATATGCCGCTAAAGAATGACAACCCTGAGTATTTATTTATATACGGGATTACAAAAAACTTGTCAACACTTCCGGGTACAGGAGTTTGCCCCAAAATTTTCAAAGGAAAAAGTTATAACTGTGGATACGGGGGATCGCCTTCCGCTCCGAGGTGGAGTAACGAAGCCCATGGGTGGCCCGGACAATGTATTGTCCTGGCTGCGCGGCAGCAAGAGGCCATGGCGAAACCTCGGGTGCTGCTGCGTCCATCATCAGGATTGCCCGGATAGTCCTCTCTTGTTCACAGGCATGCTGGCGGAACAATGACTTTGCGCGCGCTGATCATCTTCGAGGTGCCTTTGCCCGAATTGCCCGGGGCATACCTGGAAGCCATCCAATGTCAGCAATGTCAGCAACGGTCAGCAAATGTCAGCAACGGGTCAGCAACGGGTCAGCAACGGGTCAGCAAATGTCAGCATCTCGTTTGAAAAAGGCCACCTGGATGAGACTCTACAACGTCATTTAATAGATAATACACCTTTTCCCCAATTCCTTTTTCTGTGTGAGAGATAAGAAAGGTAGTTTTTCCGTTGAATCCCGCGTACCATTTCTATGGCACCCTGAACAT
>JAFDED010000128.1 GCA_019310535.1 Deltaproteobacteria bacterium | reverse complement strand
GTAATCTTTACATATCCAACAAAAATTCGTGCGAAAACCGGGGTCAACGCTTTGAGCCGGGAAATCCCAATCACCGAGTGGATATGTTAAAATCCTCTAAACAGACCAAAAATTCCGCCGCGCCGCCGGCCCAGGGCAATAGCTTCGATCAGGCCAAAAATACCCCCGCTCCGTTGTTTCCGGCCCCGAGCGGTGATTCCGGCCGGTCCGAAAGCTCCGTTTCTTCGTCGGCGAATCCGGCGGACACGGTTTCCCCGGTTCCGAAGAAGATGGAGATTCCTCTTCCGCCTACCATGGCCGCCGAGTATTATTCGGAGTATGCGGATGTGCCAGTATTTTGGAGGCCCATGTCCAAGGAGATAAGAATTGAGTTCTGGAAGAAGGGCGGTGAATATTTAACCATCCGGGACAAGTACATAATCTGGAAAGAGGTTTTTGAAACAATACCGGAGGAGATTATAACGTACGAGCAGAACCGTGAACCGGGGTCCGGGAGTCCTGATGGCTTTGAGGAACCTGAGAGCTTTGAGAGCAGAAAGCGTAGGATAGAGGAGCTTGAAGAGGAGGCCAAACATCACTTTGAAGGAATAAAGTATCCTGTTCTTTCCGAGGAGGAGCGGTTGGCCAGGGATAGGGAGGTGGATGAAATTTTGAAGAGGGAGACTTTTCCCGTTCCTACTGTTCCCTATGATAATGGACGTTCTTACCGGTGTTGGACCGGAGAGCTGTTGATAGATTTGTTGAGGAAACTTCGGGAAGGAAATTATGCCATGAAAGATGAAGCAATAATAATGGCGCTTCCGGAAATCAGGGAACATTGGCCCGAGTATTTTCCGATTTTTGAGAAATTTGCCCCGGAGGGTTGGGAAGAGAGGGCCGAGAAAATCGATAAATGGATCAAGGATTACATAGAGGCCACTTCCGTCGACTGTGTCGAAGATCCTCCCGATTCCCCTCCACCGGTTCAAGCGCAGGCGCAGGCGCAGGCGTGTGCGGCCAAGGACCCTTATTACGCTAATGAGCTTATGACGGAAAGACCGCCCCGTACCCTGGTGGACGAGAAAAAGTGGAGGGAGTATGTGCGGAGATACGGATATCGTGATGCGGTCGATCTGGCTGAGACCTTATACATGGACCCCCGGTTTGGAAATAACGTATCCCGGAGGGAACCGCCCACCATTGCGGAGGAGGATGAGGAACTCATATGGCGGCGCATGGAGGAGGAGGCCAACAGGATGAGTGAGTATGAATGATCTGTTCATCCTTCATGTACCTCTACTGAATCTAGCCAGGTTGCGTCCGGGTTGCTGTCGGCATTGTCGTCCACGATAAAGCTGAATGTGTAATCTCTGGTGAGGAGGGATGTATTGAGGGGCATGGTGTTGGGCAGCATAAAGTAAAGAGGGGAAGCGCGATCGCCTGGATAACTCCGGGCCGCCACATTGGATGAATATATGAATACCAGCCGAATGGAGTGTGATCGCAAATCCACCAATCCCGCAAGGTCGCCTACCCTATCACCTAGCTTCTGAATTTTTTGCATTGACAAGGATAAAATAATGTGTTATCAATTTTAAAAAAGTAACACAAGGAGAAAATGCTTGTCCGATCTGATCAGATTCGGTGTATCAATGGAAGCCTCCATAGTTGAGAAAATTGATGCCTTAATTCTACGTCACGGCTGGGTAAACCGCTCAAAGTCCTTGCGGGACGGACATTGTAAGGGAACATCTATCCCAAGATGCTTGGACCGAAGAGGATAGCGCGGTATTGGGTTCTGCGACGCTCATTTACAACCGTCGCAAACGCTCGAGCCATGAACGGTTGATCCACCAACAGCATGAACATCATCACCTTATCGTCTCAACGCTTCATGTTCACCTTGATGGTGACCACTGCCTCGAGGTTTTGATTTTAAAAGGAGCAGCCAGGGATGTCGTAGCCCTAGCTGAGCACCTCAAAGGGACCAGCGGGGTCCTACACGGAGTGCTTGCAACTACCATATCGGGAAATCATTTGAAATGAAAATCCATATATAAGTGAATGAGACCGGGAAAGAGGCGATAAACTTTAATATTTTTTCTAATATGTTCTGTCAAATCGAGAAGAGAGACAGAAGGAGATCATTAATGTGCCAGGCCACAATCTATCGTAGGGGCAACGGCGAGGTGGAAATCCTTCGTGATGTGATTTCCTTGGAGCGAACCGAGGAAGGATGGATCGCGCAGTCACTCTTTGGTGAATCGAAGAGATTTCAAGGACGCATCGAGAGGATTGACTTTCTCAAGCATACTATAACGTTGATACAGGAACTGCCATGAGCACCATGACCGAGAGGAAAGGCAGAGGGCCCTGTTGACCCACCGGGCGGAAAACAATCGGGAACATGCAGAGGAGTTCCAGCGATAGGCCGAGAGAGCTGATCAGTTGGGAGAAATGGATGTTACTTTTAATCTTAAGGCCGCGGTTCAGGGGTGGCTGTTGTCAATAACACTTTCCTGGTTGTCTTGGATAAAATCGGTAGTCCATTACACCGATTGTCTGGTTGAACCGCCTCTGAATATTTTGAAAATACCGCGTGGGTTAATTTGAATCTAGACCGAGGCGATCAGGAGATTAAACATCAATTGCATAGCATGATGATGCATATAAACGGATTTTCCCAGAAGATATTTTCTTTTTGCGTTAGAAGGAGATGAGTTAGCATGGCGGCTGCAAAAAAAATCATCTCTTCACCTTCCTTTCGGAGGTGCACGGAATTCCACGGCCACCAGTGCCCGGGATTGGCCATTGGGTATCGTGCCGCCCGGCTGGCCATGGATATGCTGGATGTCGGGCAATTGGAAGATGAGAAGCTGGTGGCCGTGGTCGAAAACGATTCCTGCGCTGTGGACGCCGTGCAGGTGCTCACCTGCTGCACGTTCGGAAAGGGTAACCTTATATTCAATGACCACGGCAAGCAGGCACTCACCCTAGGCGATCGCGGTACCGGCAAGGCAGTACGTGTCGTGCTGCGAAACGGAGCACTGCCGTCCAATTTGGAGCATCAGGCCCTTTTCGAAAAGATACGAACAGGCTCCGCATCGCAAATGGAAAGGGAGCGTTTTCAAACACTTCATCGAGAGAGAACATGGAAGGTGTTGGAGATGGACGTGGACACCCTCTTTAGGATCGAGCGCTGCCATTTCGAATTTCCCGAAAAAGCCAGGATTATGCTCTCCGAGCCATGCGCTCTCTGTGGAGAGCCCACCATGATCACACGGCTGGAAGAATCCCCCAACGGCTTTCTCTGCCCAGCATGTCGAAAAAATATCGTAAAGAGCCCTTCATGCGGGAGTGAACCCCGGACATTTGCGATCCGCTCTATTGGCTGCATCCGTACACCCTTCAAGAGCCTGGATGAGTGCCCGCATCAAGGGCGCTTGGCAAGAGTAGAGGGAGATGTTGTTCTGGATGATGATGTAATCCCGGCTCTGAAAGACGTGGAGGAGTGCACTCATCTTATCTTACTGTCATTTTATCACTTAGCGGACCGTCAGAAGCTGCAGACCCGGACGCCCCATGGCCCCGAGATTCACGGCACCTTCGCCACCCGAAGCCCACATCGCCCCAATCCCATTGCCATGCATGCAGTGGAGCTTCTCGGAATTGATGGAAATCGGCTTCGCGTCAGGGGAGTGGACTGCCTGAATGGAACCCTCTTGATCGATATCAAGCCCTATTCCGCCAGGCTGGACGCAATCCCCGAAGCTATCATCGGCTGGGAGAGAACCACCTGATCTTCATCGCGATACTTACTGGAGGTATACAAATGAACACAATCATGAAACGCAGCTATTTTATCTTGCCGATGATGTTGGGGATCGTTGTTTTGGCCGCCTCATTTGCTCAGGCCAAAACGCCAGGAACTTCAACATACATAATTGGCGAATCACCCAAGGCTGACTGGGGATACCCTTCCCCTTTTACGTTTTATAAGCGCGGACCTGGTTATGTTCGGATGATGATGATCTTTGATTCTCTCACATGGAAAGATGACAGGGTGGTTATTCCCTGGCTGGCCGAGTCATGGATGTACAATGAATCGGCTCTGACATACACATTCACGTTGCGTAAAGGGGTATGCTGGCACGATGGGAAACCATTTTCAGCGGCAGACGTTGTGTTTACCTATCACTATTTCAAAAGATATCCTCACCCCTGGTTCAACGTCAAGGCCATAAAAGAAGTGGCGGTTCTGGATCAACATAGGGTTTTGTTCAAGCTATCGCAACCCTTCGCTCCTTTTCTGGATCCTGTAACATGCTCCATACCTATCATTCCCAAACATGTATGGGAGAATATCAAGTATCCCAACAAGTATACGGATCCTGAGGCTCTCATAGGAACAGGTCCTTATACACTTAAGACATATGCCCGAGAGCGAGGATTCTACGAGTTCACGGCTAATACCATGTTTTGGGGCGGGTCTCCGATGATCAAAACGCTGATATTCAAAAAAGTCGGCGATCCGCAAATGGCTGCATTGAAGGGCGAAGTAGACCAGGTACGGATCAAGCCGGAGGCTATTTCCATGCTCAAGGCCAAACATATTGCCGTGCTTCACACACCCCATTTTTGGAATGCCAAACTGATGATCAACCACAAGAAACCGCCGATGGATGCCAAGGAGTTTCGCCAGGCATTAGCCCATGCCTTGGACCTGGACGAGATTGTGAAACGAGGCCTTCGAGGCCGCGGCGAGCCCGCCTCCCCGGCTCTTATCCCTCCCGATAACCTCTGGTTCAACCCCAACATTCCCAAATATCCTCATAATCTCACCAGGGTGAAGGAACTTATGAGCAGCCTGGGTTACACACAGAGGGAAGGTGTGTGGTCGAAGGATAGCCACGCCCTGAAGCTTACTGTGCTGACCAGGAAAGAGTTTTCCCGTATGGCGCAGATCATAAATCACCAATTCAGAAAAGCGGGATTCGCCTTTGAGTTCCAAAGTTTATCCCCAACCACGGTGGATGCCAAGGTGACAGCGTGGGATTTTGATCTTGCAATATCCGGTCACGGCGGAATCGGTGGAGATCCTATGCTTTATGATAGCTTTGTGAGGGCCAAGTACCACAACAGCGCGCGTTTCCACCACCCTGAACTGGACAGTCTTATCGAAGAACAGTTCAAAGAGATGGATTCCACCAGGCGTAAGTCAATAGTGAACAGGATGCAGGCCTTGTATGCAGAGCTGCTTCCGGCAATATCCCTTTACTATCCAACCAAATATTACGCAGTCTCTGGAAGGATACCACTTTTTTTCACACAAGGCGGAATCGGCAAGGGAGTCCCGTTGTTCCAAAATAAAATCAGCTTTATCACTGCCGGAATGCCCTGAGGAAATGGTGAGCGCCATGGCCAAGCGATTGATGGAATATGGCCTTACCTTGGTCATCCTGGTTATTCTGGGGTTTATGCTTCCTCACCTTATGGCAGGGGACCCTCTTGTGGCTATCTATGGCGACGCCATGGTGGAGATGACGGATGAGGTGCGTGCTGCCCTCCGGGAGCGGTTCGGGCTGGACAAGAGCATTGGAATTCAATTTGTCCGGTATATCACCAGCCTGATCCGTGGTGATATGGGATACTCTATATACCGATCTGCAGGTGTATCGGAAATCCTAGGCCCTCCTCTGGTGTGGACTCTCCTTCTAACCGGCTCTTCTTTGCTTCTCTCTTTTATAATCGGAGTTGTTGCGGCCGTGGAAATGACATGGCGCCGTGGCAGCAGGTATGAAAAGTGTGCGGTCATCGGATTTCTCTTACTCTCAGGCATGCCCGAATACTTTGTGGGGAGCCTGCTGGTAATTGGATTGGCTGTACATTTGGAGCTTTTTCCTCTCTGCGGTGCGCTGACGGAAGGAACTGATCTGGCAATAATTTCCCGCTTATTTGATATTGTGCGACATTTAGCATTGCCTGTGGCAACTCTCACCATCGTGCAGCTTCCAGGAACATTCCTTTTGATGCGGGGCGCCATGGTGAGCGTTATGGGGCGAAGACATTTACTCACGGCGCAAGGGAATGGATTGAGCGACCGGGTGATACGATACGGTCATGCGGCCCGGACGGCTTTGATCCCTGTGGTGACTCGCACTGGAATCCGGATGGGAACACTGGTAGCGGGTGCCCTCTTTGTAGAAACAGTTTTCGCATATCCCGGGCTTGGTTTTCTGACCTACGATGCCCTCTTGCATCATGACTATCCGGTGCTCCACGGGGTTCTTCTTTTAATGACCATTATGGTTCTTTTGGCCAACCTCCTCACCGACATCCTAGTGAGGAAACTTGATCCGAGAACACGCGATGTGCATCGGTTGCATAGATCATTTTCTCTCTGATGCTAATGGAAGAATTGGTCTTTTCATTCTCCTGTTCTTTGGGATGCTGGCCATGCTGGGACCGGTGCTGGCTCCTTATTCTGCAGGGCAATCCTCGGGGATACCACTGGCTCCTCCCACCCGTGTGCATCCTCTGGGAGTCAATGACATTGGGGAGGATATCCTGGCCAACCTCCTCCTGGGATGCAGGCATTCATTAATAGTGGGGCTCGTGGTTGGATGTGTTTCTGTCATAATTTCACTGGTTGTAGGACTCTTGGCCGCGCTCCTCGGAAGGGTGGTGGACAGGTTCTTAATGCGATTGGTGGATGTGCTCATTGCCCTTCCGAACCTCTTGCTGTTCATTCTCATCTCAGCCTATGTGAGGCCCTCTACTACCACCCTTATCGTGATGTTGGCGCTTCTTTCCTGGCAGTACGGTGCGCGCGTTATACGGGGCCAGGCCATGGTGCTTTTTCGGCAGGGTCATGTCCTGGCAAGTCGAAGCTTTGGAGGCTCCCTTGTTTACGTAACGTTTCGGCATGTAATACCGGATCTGTTCCCAATACTCGTGGTCGGGTTTGTCATGAGGACGCGTTTCGCAATTCTTTCTGAAGCCGGCCTTGCCTTCCTCGGCATCGGGGATCCGCTGGCTCCAAGCTTGGGCAAAATGATCAGCGCCTGTATGGAATATATATTCCTTCCGGTTTGGGCCTGGTGGCTTTTACCTGCAGGTTTGGCGCTGTCAGGACTCATTGTAGGTTTTACCTTGTTGGGCATCACACTGGAAAAGAAATTTGATCCTAGCCTAGATTGACTTGCATGAGCCATGCTTGAGATTCGGAATCTTCATGTCTATTATCGGGTGGAAGGGAGGGAACTCGCCGCTGTAAGCGAGTGCAATTTTCGAGTCGAGCAGTCAGAGCGCTTTGGGATAATCGGGGAGTCGGGTTCTGGGAAAACTTCTTTGGCGCATGCGATCATGGGAATCGGCCCGGGAAGAGTAACGGGAACAATTTTATTACAGGGCGAAAATATAACAGCTCTTAATGCAAAAGACCGGCGCTGTCTCCGAGGGGTTCGAATGGCTATGTCTTTTCCCAACTCAGTAGAATCCTTCCACCCCATCCATAGGGTCTGTGATCAGGTGGCCGAAGTTCTGACCGAGCACGGTCAAGCAAACAAACATGAAGCTGTAGACTCCGCCATAGAGACCTTGTTGCAGCTTGGGCTTGGTATTGAGAAGCACAACGCTTTACCCCATCAGCTTTCAGGTGGAGAGCGGCAGCGAGTTCTGCTGGCCATGGCCCTGGTGGGGAATCCCGAAGTGGTGATTCTGGACGAACCGACTATGGGATTGGATCCTCTGGAGGGCCGGGATATACTGAAGATCCTGGATAGGTGCTTAGGAGGCCGCACTGCCCTGGTAATTTCCCACGACATCGATGTGGTGAATCACCTATGCTCCCGGATTGGCGTCCTGTATGCAGGACGCTTCATGGAGATCGGGCCCGCACGGCAAGTCTTGACCAACCCTCGCCATCCTTATACCCGTGCCTTGGTGTATACAATACCCGGGCAGGCCACGCTCAGGGATCTTATCGAGATAAGGGGTGAAGCCCCCACACTGGCAGACCGACCTGGTGGGTGCCCCTTCCACCCCCGATGCACCCAGGCGATTTCAGTGTGTGTTAGAGAAGTTCCAGTCCTTTCCAGCATCCAGGATCGTCAGGTAGCCTGTCACAGGAGAGGCATCGTAGAGGTTCTTGTGGCTCGGGGCATTGCATATACCTATTCAGGGAATGGCCGGGAGCCGATTCATGCTGTACAGGAAGCCGACGTGATACTGCGTGCCGGCGACTTCCAGGTTCTGGTGGGCGAGACGGGCTCAGGAAAGACTACCTTGGCAGCCATGATTAGCGGCTTGCTTCCAATACAGAGGGGTCAGATCACCATAAATGGCAGCAAGACGGAAATCGACATAGACATGTTGCGTCCAAAGGTTCAGATGATTTTTCAGGATACCAGGTCATCAGTGTCTCATCGGTTCACTGTGGAACAGATCGTGCGGGAACCCCTGGATATTCAAAAGATTGGGAACCACAATGAACGTAATGAACGAATAAAAAAGGCCTTACAAGACGTGGGTCTCCCCCCAAGCCCATCGCTGCTGGCATCATACTCGCACCAGCTTTCAGAAGGCGAAGTCCAACGGGTGGTGATTGCCCGTGCCATAGTCCAAAATCCGGATATCCTGGTAGCTGATGAACCTGTTTCCATGTTGGACCCAAGCCTTTCGGCCAGGATTATGAAGCTGTTAATAAGAATCCAGCAGATCAGGGGCCTAACAGTGTTGATGGTAACCCATAATATCGCTTTGGCATGCCATGTCGCTTCTCACCTGATGGTGATGCTTGGAGGACGGGTTATAGAGGCAGGGATTGCCCGGGACGTTCTCGCGAAACCATGGCATCCATACACACGGAGCCTTCTGGGGTATGAACAAAATCACATGGATAAACAAAGAGAGCCATTGGACGGATTTTGTGGATTCTTACGGCGGTGTCCTGGAGCTATGGATATTTGCTTTAAAGAATTTCCCGTACGTTACGGGACCGAACAGCATTGGGTTTGTTGCCATAATTATTTGGACAACAAACATCGCGCCGCCCATATCACTAAACCCTCGGTGAACGCGGCGTTACCCTCGCCGATGGCGCAATGGGTGATTCCCTCGATGGGTTCACCCATTAGTAGCCTCACGGTGAGGATGCGGCCGGTTTTGACGATGAGTCTAAGCGACATGCGTATTCCTCCTTCAGGCTCTGGGCCGACGAATGCGTAAACGGCCCGATAGAGCAGCATTCCTACGGATACTTACTTACGTTGAGATTCCTGCTTTGTCCAATCTTGACCGGGTGGCTTTCATCGACAAGGAGATTCGGAAAGGAAAAGGACAGTGGGAGCGCAGGATTATCGAACCCTGAACCGTTTTTGCTCGGTTCAATTCAAGAAACGCAAATTCGTGGTAAATGATGAAGAGTTCGAGCTTGACGCGGCCACGAATGGCTGGCGCTTAAGCCTGGGGAGCGTCAGGTGTTGTTGTTGGCGGTGGATGATGCCACGGGGAAGAATCTGGCTGGTCGGTTGGTGGAAGCGGAGACGACAAAGGAGTGCCTCTCGGTGATGCGGGAGGTGGTGGATCTTTATGGGATACCAGTGCAGCTGTATACGGATCGTGACAGTGTGTATTGGTATACGAGAAAAGCCGGAGGAAAGGTGGACCGTGAACGCCTGACGCAGTTTGGTCGTGCCATGGAG
>JAFDED010000127.1 GCA_019310535.1 Deltaproteobacteria bacterium | reverse complement strand
GTCGAAGACCTCCTCTGTCAAGGACTCCATTATCTTATACATTGCCCAGAGTTGGTCAAATCGATTACGAATTATCATTGGATTAATACTCTATGTTTGATAGCAATTTAGTATCAGAACCAGAAAAGGAGTTATGCACGTTACTGATTTTATGCCCATTCCCTCCGGCGGTGAGCTGGAGGAAGGGCAACATGAGTTATATCGACTGGTAGAAGTTAAAAAAGGTACGGTTAACGTCGGGTTACTCTTTGAACCGCGATTTAACTATGCCCGTTCCAGCGCTATTCTTGAAAAATTCAACGGAGGGGTGATAGCCAATAGCGATGGTGAGAAAGTTGTTCTTTCATCTACAATTGATTTTGCGGTCGGTGATGGAAAGGCAGAGGCGACATGGCCTCTTTCAGAGGGAGACCGGGTGTGGCTGCATTTGCAATACTGTGGAGACGAACCTTGTGAACTCGATCCAAGAAAAGCGGAAAATTCCCTGCAAGATACTCAGTCATACTGGTGGAACTGGTTAACCAAAAGCGAAACCGGTCGAACCTTTGACTTTGGCCCTTACTGTACTATGATTAACCGCTCTGCACTTGTTCTGAAACTTCTCTATTACAACCCAACCGGCACGATTGCCGCCGCCGCGACGACCTCTCTTCCCGAAGAGATCGGCGGAGAAAGAAATTGGGATTACAGATATACCTGGGTTAGGGATACATCTTTTACACTTCAGGCGCTCTTTAATCTGGGGCACCTGTCCGAGACAGAGGGCTATTTGAGGTGGATCGAAAAAATACTTGCCGAGCATGGTGCGGATACGATGCAGATCATGTACGGGCTTCGCGGCGAAAAAGACCTACCGGAGGAAGAGCTTCACCATCTCGATGGGTATAAAGGCTCAAGGCCGGTTCGCCTGGGAAATGAAGCCGCCAATCAAAGGCAGCTTGATATTTATGGAGAGATCATGGGTGCTGCCTTGAAGCTCTCGGATTATGTGGGAAAGGTCGATTCCAAGCTATGGCCCTTGTTGCGCAACATTTGTGAGCATGTAGTTGCACACTAGCGGGAAAAGGACTCCGGTATCTGGGAAGTGAGGGGTGGGCCGCATGAATTTGTATATTCAAAGGTTATGTGCTGGGTTGCCCTGGATCGCGGACTTACCATTGCTCGCAGGTATGGATTTCCCGCGGATCTCAAAAAGTGGGAAAAGGCGCGGTCTGAAATAAAAGAGGATGTCCTGAAGAAAGGCTGGAACGAGAAAAAACAAGCATTTGTCCAGCACTACGAAACCGATGCCCTGGATTCGAGTACCTTACTGATACCTCTTTTAGGATTCCTTCCTTTTGACGACCCCCGTGTTGTTTCAACAATTAAGGCCATACAACAAGAGTTAAGTCATGACGGCTTTCTCTATCGCTATACTGCTGAGGATGGCCTGCAGGGAGATGAGGGGACATTTCTCCTGTGCACGTTCTGGCTCGTGGACAACCTTATTGCATTGAAAAGAATTGACGAAGCAGAAATGATTCTCCATCGGCTGGAAGGTATTGCCAACCACGTTGGACTCTTTCCGGAAGAATATGACGTCAAATGGAAAGAGGCGCTGGGCAATTTCCCGCAGGCCTTCACCCATATCGGCTATATCAACAGTGTTATGGCCCTGTGTCAGGCAAAAGGCAAAGTGGTCAAGGAGTCTCAAGAGAAAAGGGAGTTGCTGCGTCCAGGTCTTCTTCTTTCAAATAAGATAACCCTCAACTACGGGGAGACCCGCCGGGATATACTTTCAAACGATATTGCAAACAGGCTCAAGGGCTCTATGAACATTCTCAGAGGAGCTTTCTTCGATACAAAACAGGGACGGATAGCGTATGAGGGTATGCGTGAATCACGGACATATCAAGAATATCTGGAATTGAGTCGCACTTTAAAAAACATAGAGCTGACCGATCTCAAAAGCAGACAAGAACAGATAGCGTTCTGGATCAATCTCTATAATGTAATTGTCATCCATGGGGTTATCGAACTGGGCATCAGGGATTCGGTTAAAGAGGTGCGAAACTTTTCCAGGCGCATTCAATATCAAATCGACGACATGTTTTTCAGTCCTGACGATATTGAACACGGGATTTTGAGGGGCAATAAGCGCCCCCCCTTCTCCCTTTTCAAGTTGTTTAAAGGCAATGACAAACGGCTCAAATTCGTTGTCGATCCAATTGATCCGCGAATCCATTTTGCCCTCATGTGTGCATCCTCCTCCTGTCCCCCTATCGAGGTTTATACGGCAGAACATTTGGACAGAGAGCTTACCATCGCAGGAGAGACGTTCTTAAACGCAGGGGGTATCAAGATCGACAGGGAGGGCAATCGCGTGTATCTCTCACGCATCTTTAAGTGGTATAGTGAAGACTTTGGTAAAACTCAAGCGGAAAGACTAAGGTTTATTGCTCCTTATCTCTATGACGATGCGGAAAGAATGTTCCTGAAAGAAAATGCGGAAAAGGTGAAAGTAGAATATCAAGACTATGACTGGAGACTTAACAGATACGCATAATCTATCAAACTAAAAGGGGAAAGGTGTAATAATGCTCATCGGCCAGACCGCCATAGTCACTGGCGCCAGTTCCGGCATCGGCGCGGGTGTTGCGAAAGCTCTGGGGGCTGCCGGGGCGAACGTGGTGGTGAATTATGCCGGCCACGCTGAGGGCGCCAACCATGTTGTACGGCAGATCAAAGACGGCGATGGCAGCGCCTTTGCCGTCAGGGCCGATGTGGGTAGCGAAGCGGATGTGCGTGGCATGTTTCAGGTGGCGTGCGAAACATACGGTACGGTGGACATCCTGGTGAGCAACGCGGGGGTTCAACAGGACGCACCTTTTCTTGACATGACCCTGGAACAATGGAACAGGGTATTGCGTATCAACTTGACAGGCGCCTTTCTTTGTGCACGGGAAGCCGCCAGAGAGTTTATCCGCCGGGGGATTATCCGGGAGCGTTCCTGTGCCGCCGGAAAAATCATCTTTATCAGTTCGGTGCACGAAATCATTCCGTGGGCCGGACATGTGAACTATGCCGCGTCCAAGGGTGGTATCAATCTTTTTATGAAAAGCATCGCCCAGGAACTGGGCCTATACAAAATTCGTGTAAACAGCATCGCTCCAGGGGCAATCAAGACCCCCATCAACCGCACCGCATGGGAGACACCGGAAGCCGAAGCAAATCTCCTGAAGCTGATCCGCTACGGCCGGATAGGCGAGCCTGTTGACATCGCCAAGGCCGCCGTCTGGCTCGCCTCCGATGAGTCAGACTATGTGCACGGCACCAGTCTTATCGTAGACGGCGGTATGACCCTGTACCCCGGCTTTTCAACCGGAGGTTGAAGGTGTCTCAATGCGCAATGCCACCACTGGCCGGAAAACCACTCTATTGGTTGATTGATGCGCTTTTTTCAGGGCATTGATTCTTCCTCGGACTGCAATATCTCGTACGTCCTCATTTTTTCACCGTTGTTCTGAAGCGGAGCGGGCTTCCATCTTAGTCCACTTCTCCCAAATCCTGATCACGGCGCTCGTATCGTTCTGCCCCAAACCTTCTGACCTCGCCAGTCGATAGATCTGCTGCGCCAGAGCACCGCAAGGCACAGGAACCCCGGCCAGGCGCGCCACCTCCATGGCAAGATCCAGGTCTTTGTTCATCAGGTCAATGGCAAAACCAGGACTGAACTTGCCGGGTAAAACGAAATTGGGAATCTTCATCTCAACGGAATAATTTTTCCCCGACCCGCTTCTGAGGACATCCAGGAAAGTATCCAAAGGGAGGCCGGCCTTCAAACCCACCATAAGGGCTTCTGAAGAAGCGGATTGCAAGGACGCAGACAAAAGGTTGTTCAACAATTTGGCAATGTTTCCGTTGCCATGAATCCCCAAATGAAAAATTTTGCTGCCAAGGCAAGCGAGAATGGGACGAACCTTTTCCAGGACATCCTTCTTTCCTCCGACCATAATGGTCAACTCTCCTGCGCCGGCTCCCCAGACTCCGCCGCTCACAGGAGCGTCCAGCATGTCGATCCCTTTCTCTTCCAGAGCTTGCGCTATCATCCGGTTGCTGTAAGGAGAAGAGGTGCTCATTTCCATCAGGATGCTTCCCGGCGCAAAGCTTTGTATGATCCCCTGAGGCCCCAGAACCACTTCTTCAACAGCCTGAGAATCGGGCAGCATAGTAATGATGCGGTTTGCCTTCCCGGCCATCTCCACGGGAGAATGAGCTTCCCCGGCCCCCTCCCGCAGAAGAGCATCGACCGTCTCCTTCCTCTTATCGAAAACTATGAGGGTGTAGCCCGCTGCCAGCAAACGGCGGCTCATGGGATTCCCCATGGCCCCTAACCCAATAAATCCAATGGTTTCCGTCATTTTCTCCATCATTCATTCCTTTCGTTCCATCATCCATCAAATGAAACAAAAAATCCCCATCATTCCAACACGGAAAAATGGGGTCATTGGCCATTCCGTAGCTCGGACCTCTTTCCCTGCATAATGGTGTTAACCTCCGACTATGCTGAACAGTTATTCATCCTATAATGAATGATACGAATAATGTCAAGAAAATTGCCTGTTCTGATTATAATGATATCAACAACATAAGATACTCTAAACTGAGTTATGCGAAATTAATGGAAGGCATGCATAACATACTGGGTGGACAAATCATGGTAAAACAGGACTTGCTGACAGTAAACCCTTAAAGCACATCAGTCGCGGTGGAGTGCTTGTCAAGGGCGGGAGAAGACCGTCAGGCCCGCGGGGCGGGATAATAGACCCTTGACAAGCAAACGGGGCAGAGGCTATCACTTTTATCTCCATCTGTTGGTGTTGTCCATGTTTGACAGTATGACAGACACATGAGAGAATTCTGTGGAAATTGCATTTCGATGTGTTCAATGGGAGTGTAAACAGGATCACTTTGAGGATATTGAGGAGACCTTGAGGGTATGGGATAAAGTTTGCATTAATGCCAAAGGAGTGAAGCAATGAGGGAAAAAGGAAATCTCCCGCTGCCTCTCGGCGGGATTCGAGTATTAGAGTTGGGCCATGCGGTTATGGGTCCCACCTGCGGCCTTTTGCTGGCCGACCTGGGCGCCGAAGTCATCAAGATAGAACGAGCACCCAAAGGAGACGACACACGCAGGCTCATCGGTTTCGGCAGGGGGTTTTTTCCATTTTTTAACCGAAACAAAAAAAGCATCGCCATCGATCTCAAGTCTGACAAAGGGAAAGCGATTCTGCGAAAACTTGTCGCATCATCGGATATCTTCATCGAGAACTACGCGCCCGGCACGGTTGACCGGCTCGGGTTCGGATACAATGAAGTCTTAAAAATCAATCCCCGGATGATTTATTGTTCGTTAAAAGGATTCATGAAGGGGCCATATGAGAATCGGACTGCATTGGACGAGGTAGTGCAGATGATGGCCGGTCTTGCCTATATGACGGGACCTCCGGGAAGACCTCTCCGGGCTGGCGCTTCAGTTATAGACATCATGGGAGGAAGTTATGGTGTAATCGCCATTCTAACGGCCCTTTACGAACGAGAAAGAACTGGCAGGGGACAGCATGTTCAGGCAACGCTTTACGAATCAACCGCCTTTCTGATGGGGCAGCATATGGCTTATTCCGCCGTATCAGGGGAGCCATGTCCGCCTATGCCCGCACGAGTGAGCGCCTGGTCGGTCTATGAACTCTTTCAGTCAAAGGAAGGCGAAATGGTCTTTGTGGGAATTACAAGCGATATGCAGTGGAAGCGTTTCTGCAAGACCTTCGGACTTTCCTCCCTTTATGCCGACGAAAGGCTCTCGACAAACAACAGCAGAATCGGCCAGCGTGAATGGCTGATTCCCGAATTGCAGAAGATGTTCAAGCAAAAGGAAAAGACGGAAATTTTGCGGTTGTGTGAAGAGGCGGGCATCCCGTTTGCCCCTATTGCAAAACCCGAGGATCTGTTTGCCGATCCGCAAATGAACGAAGGTGGAAGTCTGGTGGAGACAACCCTTCCGGGAGGTCGCACGACCAAACTTCCAAAAATCCCTCTCCGGATAGGTAGTTACAATTTTGGGCTCCGCAGTGATCCTCCGGAAATAGGCGAGGGAAGTCAGGAATTATTGAAATCTATTGGCTTATCGGAGGAAGAAATCGACGAATTGAAGAACGGAGGGATAATCGTGTCTCCGCCATAAAAATTTTTAGAATTATCCACTTTGATCAGCAATATATTGATCAACGATATTACAGTCAAATTGCCGCCAATAACAGATGAAGGATGTTGTTGGGGTGGCCCGGACGACTTGTCGTCCGGGTCGAGAAGCGACAAGAGGTTTTGTCCGGTGCACCCCGCGCCCGGGAACCATTAAACGAGCCATGTACTGCCTCTTGCTGCTGCGCAGCCCGGACAATAAATTGTCTGTGCCATCCCTCATGGAAGATGAAACCGATGAAGAGGAGGACGATATGATCGATGTGGAGATGGCACGCACGGCCAGACGGGCTGTGGAACAGGTGCTGGCCCTTAGGCCGGGGGAGAAGGTATTGATCATAACAGACACGGGACGGCCCGTGACCATCGCGCGGGCGCTGGCTTCCGCAGTCCATGCCGCAGGCGCGGAAGTGGTGGTGGCCACAATGATAACCAGGGAAACGCACGGCGTGGAGCCGCCTGATGTCATTGCCGAAGCTATGAAGGTGGTGGACGCGGTTATCATGCCTACTTCTTATGCTTTAACGCACACCGATGCGGTACGGAACGCTTTGAAATGTGGGACCCGATTCTGCAACTTTCGGGAGATCAACGAGGATATGATGGTCTGCGGGGCAGTGGCGGCTGATTACCATCAGGTCCGAGAGATCGCCACCGCGCTGGCCCATCGAATGAACGAAGCGAATATCGCTCGGATTACGACGCCTGCGGGCACGGATATCAGCATGTCCCTGGCTGGCCGCACGTCTTTGGTTCTCGCTGGGTTCGCCCAACAACCGGGCCAGTACGGTGGTCTTCCATCCGGCGAAGCGGCCATCGCCCCGGTGGAAAGGACGGCCAAAGGGATCATGGTTGACCCGTTCTCAATGGACGGCATCGGCGTCATCCGCGGTCCATTTCACCTGCAGGTGGAGAACGGGAAGGTGCAGAAGGTCTCGGGGGGATTGGAGGCCGTTAAGCTGAGGGGTGTCTTTGACCGAAATGACGAAAACGCCGCCAACATCGCTGAGTTCGCCATCGGCGCCAATCCTGCGGCCCGAATCACCGGGGTTATCAACGAGGATAAGCGCCGAATAGGCACCGTACACATCGCCGTGGGCGATAATATGACCCTGGGAGGCCGGGTTCGCAGCAATATTCACTATGATATCTTGTTCTTTGACCCCACGGTCCAATTGGATGATGAAACAGTAGTAGAAAGCGGAAAACTGGTTATTTGAAAATACACCGTACATAAACTACGGCATATCTCTTGATAAAGAGTGGTTTTCATGATCAATGAGCAGATTGTCGAAAAATGACAATTAGTTTACTCTCCCTAACCGTAAATCCATGGGTGGGCAGGATAGTAGTTTATTGCCGTACCGGGGCCTTAGGTATTCCCCGTCCCCCTGTGGCGTCCACCGGGAAACGAGAATTATTATCTTAATCGCGACAGTTGCCATCATTCCCACCCGCGGCATAGCTTGCCATCTGATTAAGAATTATGAAGCATGACGAACGCAAGGTCATGATTTTACGCATCGTGAGGCTGTTAGTCCCGCCTGTTTTTAAAACTTCTGAAATCGACTTATTCTTTGAAACATCTTCTTATACGAAAATTCACTCAGACATTGACAATATTTTCTTTTCCCCTATTTGGGGGTAAGGAGGCATTACACTGATGTAACGCTTATTTCTCCCATCACTTTACCATCAGGGGAAATAAAAGAACCGAGGGGAATAATATCTTTTGAAAGCACCTTGGTAATAACCCGCATTTGACGTCCCATGGAGATAAAAGTTCTCAAGTCAGAGCGGCGCCGGTTCGATAGTATAAATGGGATCAATAACACTGTGCTGACTGTTGGTGGTTTCCGGTTCGGATGAAATCAGGGAGGGGACTCACCGGATAATTTACTTATGGACGCAGAGTTTCTGTTTCTACTGGTTCGTTGGCATAAATCCCCTTAAAAAAAGCAGTCCCGATTCCGGGATGGAGGGGGGTGAAAGTATCAAGCAGTGGAAAGAATCTTGAACTTGATTCTTCAAAAACTGTAATCGTATCCATGTAAAAAAGGAGTCTCTCATGTCAAAAAGGAAATTTGGACTTTCGGCGTTGTTTATAGTCTTTTACTCGTCTGCTCACATCGCTGCCGCCGCAGTTCCCTTTTCGGCCCCGGTCAGCTTTGACCTCGAAGGCAGTAGCATTAGCTTTGCTGTGAGCTTGGAGACGCAGAGGCTCGGAACCCTGGAGATGGGAATCACCCCGAATCCGGCACCGTTGAACGGGTACATTGATATCAACCAAATGAATCAGGAGACCGGGGTCTTCTCAGGGGCATTCAGAGAGGTTTCCGCTTCAACCGCTGCGGATGCACCTAGGCTTGGCCTGAGTTTCCCCATCAATGTTACCATTAACGGCAGTGCCGTACCCGGCATCTTCATCTGGAATCAAGATAAAGTTGTCTTTTACCCCGAAGCCCTTGTGGCCGCTCTATCCTTTGGCACCCGGAGTTGGAACATACCATTTTCCGGTATTCCTCTGGTCGGTCATTACCGGGACGGCCGGCTGACTCTCCAGAGCAACTTGGAATTTTCCGATAATTATAACGGATACGATTTCACCGTACAGATCGGGATCGATCTTGTGGGACGGATGCAAACACAAAACACCGGGGGTTTATGGTTCAATTTGCAGACAAACCGCGAGATGTATTTGGCTGGTGATAATTTGAAACTCTATGCCAGTCTTGGATATTTCGGGCAGAATCAAATGCTCGATGTTTATTTAGCACTGATCGATCCATCGGGGAACGCCTTATTCGCCCCTGAGTATACCAGCGTGCTTGCTCCCGTTGGGTCTGTAATGCTGGAAACCGGTTATTATATTCCCCCGACTTTAATTTTCGATGTGGCTGTACCTGTCCAGTCCCCCCCGATTATTTCTACCGGTCAGTACCAATTTCTGGCAGCTTTTTGCAGGGCGGGGACCATGGATCTGGTCGGCGATATCGCTTCAGCGGAATTTTCATTCAACTCGTCTATTACCACCGGTCAAGAAGTAGTCCAAAACCAACGGTTTGAAAAGGAGCCGGGGTTGATTGAAGGCGCACCAGGGCATGGCGGCCCCCTTTGTGAAAGCGCGGGTGTGGAATGGGTGTAGTAATTGATACCACTCCTCTCGTCAATTTTTTCTACTGA
>JAFDED010000126.1 GCA_019310535.1 Deltaproteobacteria bacterium | reverse complement strand
CGACTATATGCATGCCTACATATATACACCAAATATATCTGTATGTCAAGATAAAAATCATATAATATTTAATATTAGTGACTACAAGTATGACTAAAATTACTATCAATATACCATTATATCAATAGGTTATCTCATTTTGTTGGGGTGAACATCTGTCGGAAATGGTATAGAAGTGCGAGAAGAAGGCCGGACTCCAGAAACGGTACACCGGCAATGTGTCCGGAACCTGGGTTGAGAAGGCATACCAGGCCACGCCTTCAGATATCCAGTCCGGGTTTGCCATGGTGGCATTCTTCTCTGCTTCAGAAATGGTATAGAAGTGAGAGAAGAAGATCGGACTCCAGAAACGATACACCGGCTCTTTTACCGACGCTACAGTGAGCACGTTGAATACCGACGCACCCCAGTTGCACGATGCATCCAGGCTCCTCACATAAACAGTGTAATCCCCGGGAGGCCATCCGGACACGCTGATGGTTCCTGTCAGAACCTCAGCGGGCGAGTTGAAGGAGCTATCGAAAGCGTCCAGCGGTGTCCCCATCCCCGTGCCCGGATCGGGATCCACATACCACTCCGCGGCGGCGATGTTGGAGCCTCCTGATGCAGTATCATCGGCGGTGGCGCTGATGGTGGCCGAATCGGCGCCGTCGGACGGGTTGGGGACAAAGGCGAGGCCCGAAGTGGTCGGACCCGCGGCATCCGGGGTTGGAGGAGTATATGCGCCCACAGCGAGAAAAGCCAGCATCCCCATAGCAGGAAATGTATTTGCCTCGGTCAGACGGAACCGCCGATCGTAAATGGCCAGACTGCCCTCTGCCGAGGGTGCGAACATGACATCAACAGTCTTGCCAGTCGGCAGATCAACGGAGTACCGCCGCTGGGTGCGATATTTATCAAGGATGCCGTCCTGGGCCAGCAGGCTCACGTACCCATCCATGTCCGTGCTTTGAAAAATGGGGATGTGGGAGTGCAGCCCCGCGTTCAGCAACCGGATGAGGACGTCATCACCCGCGTTTATTACAGTTGGATCATTCACGGGATTGAGCGTTAGGTCCGGCCAGGATTTCCCATTGATGAGAAAATGCTTGGGTTCATAATCGATCATGCTGGTGATGGTTTTGCCGGGACCGAAGTCTTCGGCAGCCACAGCTTCCTGGATAACGGGGTCCACCTCGCTGAAGATCAGGATGAGTTCCTTATCATAGGCGGTGGAGGCGTGATTATATGCCTGACCGGCCGCAAAATCAGCTTTTACGGCGCCGTAGAGACCCGCGTGGACCTGGAACGCGGGGTTGGTGCTGCTAGTATAAAGGAAGGTTCCATTCTTGATATCTGCAGCCGGCCAAATATAGGTGGCCATGCCGCCATTGGGCGCTGTTTCATGGGTGAAAGACCGCACCCTGGCCGTGTAATTGCCGGCGGGTCTCGATCCTGTTGAGACTACCGTATCGGTAAGGCCGTCCGTCCAGACGGGCCCATTATTAGGGGTCGGCATCTTCCAGCCGTTGATCATCAGAGAAATGGGAACCGGCAGATTGTTCGTGAGAGTGATGGTCACACCGCCTATACCGGGCGGCACCTCAAGCAGGGGACCGGGGACGGTTATAGGGCCGCCGTCCAGACCAAAGCCCCACATAGTAACCTGCGTGCAGTCCGGCATGGTCACAGTCGTCTCTCCAGCCGTCAGGTTGAAAACGATAGGGCCATTAGCCGAGGACGTGCCCACCATGACCGCCATGAGAACCAGGGCCAGCAGGACTTCCCTGAATCGAATAAGTTTGTTCATGCGCATCATTGTTTCCTCCTTTACGGAATGGGCACATCGGGGTGCTCAACGATCATAAAAGTAATGTAGCCGCCGGGGAAGAGGTTAATAGTGACTATCTCCTTCTCCGTATGCGAATGCCACATGTAGAAGTAGCCCGAACCCTCATTCAGTCCGGGATGGCCAGGGGGAAGGCCCCCGGCTTCACCGCCCAGAAACGGCGTGCCGGACCAGAATTGGCCGAACTGCAGGTCGTCGCGTGGAGGAATAATAACCGGGAAAGGCACCTGATGGTCAGCACACCACTCATATGTCGCAACGTCAAACCCATCAGGACCTGGGGTGCATGTGGTCCCATCCCCGGGCACATGCCCGTAAATGTCCCATCCCAGTCCCTCGCCCGTCCACGTCCAGATCGCGTCGGCTGTCTGGCCGGGGGTGACCCTGAAGGTATTTGCCTTCCACTGAAGGTCCGGTGGCGCGGTGCTGGGAGCACCGACAGTGGTCGTCAGAAGTCTTCCATCCTGGGCGATAACTGAAAAGTCGGCTCCGTGGTAATGCATAGGATGCAGGTCTCTGCCCGCGCCGATGATGCGAATCAGCACCTTCTCCCCCGGATGAGTCCTGGGCTGGCAGTTGTATGGCTGGGTCGGCAGCCACGGCACGAAAGGCCCGGCCATGAGGTCCGGGAAGTTGCGCCCGTTGATAAACCACGCGGTGGCGAAGTAGGTGGTCAAGTCGATCCTGTCATACTGCCCGGCCGCAACGTATTCATGAACTCGGGGATCCATCTCGGTCAGGAAATACAGGTACTCGCGGTGATAGCCTGAGCCGGCATGATTATAAGCGAATTGTAAATCGGGAAAAGGCGGGTCTGCAACAGAGGCCGTATTAGACCGAACAATAATCGCCCCTGCAAGCCCCATCTCCACCTGGAGGCCTGTTCCGGCGTGATAGAGATAAGTCCCGGGATTGTCTGCCGTAAACTGGTAGGTCACCGTTCCGCCCGTAGGGGCCTCTTTAGTGAAAAGACCGTCAACTCCTCCCGTAGCCGTGGCCTTGTGTCCGGGAAAGATGATGGCAACATTTCCCACCGCCTCTGGAAGCAGATTCCTGAGTTGAATGGTGACATCAGCGCCCTGTTGGATGATCAGCGTCGGACCCGGATACTGCATGGAACCGCCGGGAGTATCAATACCATATCCCCACATGTGCATGATGCTCCCATCTCCCAAGCTTATGGTTCCCTGTTTGGCCACAAAGCTAAATGTGGGGGCGGCGCTGAGATCGGTCTCGCCGTCAATGATCGCGTGGGCCTGGACTCCCCGGAGAAGAAGCAGCGCCGTCATCAACCCCGTGACCAGTAGCACGCTTTTTTTCTGTGTCATTCGATTCATGGTATTCCTCCTCATACTGGTTAGTTGATGACTATTTCTGTCATAGCGCCTCCGCGCTCCTCAGTATCGTTGCTCAGGTGGGCCAGGTCGGTTGTGTACAGGAAGTAGGTACCGGGCGCCACGCCGGTGGTGTCGATGAGCACGTCCATGTGCTGTCCACCCCCTATGTGCAGGACGTCTATCTCGAAAGACGTATCCTTGCCGCTGCCCGGGCCGGCAAACTCCGGCCCTCTCAATAAGGCCGCGCCCCTGCCCACAACATTCAAGGGCACGCCTAAGGTGGTCCGGATGGACATGAGGTGGGTGGTGAGGACATTGGAGATGCGAAGGAGGATGATTTCACCCGCGGTGGCTTCGATCCGCGCATCCATTTTCTGCGCTGCAAAATCCTCTTGATTGAGAATATTATTGGGATTGATGGTGTCCGGGTAGCCCCTTCCGTTGATCATGAAGTAATTGTCGTTCATGTCCGCAAACGGCAAAGGCTGGACTGCGAGATTAGCGTCATGGAAGTTCGAATCGAACCCCACGAGCTGAACTGGATAAGCCACATCGTAATATGTGGAGCCGTCACCGTCGTTGTAAACGTACGTATCGCCATCCCTGTGCGTGAGCGACCGGGGATGGTTGGCCAAAGGCGTCCCGACCGGCAGATCGTCCTGCGCCGGGGTTACCCACACATTTCCGATCATGCCCATCTGCAGGTGCTCGGCCACCTCCACGTGGCAGTGGTAAAAATAGGTGCCGGGGACATACGCATTGTACCAGTAAGTGAAACTCGCTCCCATGACAGGGGCGGGAGACGGCTCAGGCAGTCCGTCGAACACCGGCGCGGCATTGTGAAATCCATGCCAGTGAACCGTGTGAGTATCGAACAGGTCGGGCCGCATAATCATCCCCACGTTGGTCAGGGTCAGATAGAGCTGCTGGCCCTCCTTTAGAATAATGGTCGGCGCGGGGAACTCCTGCTTGAGCGTCATTGCAGCGATGACCTGATCCTCCGGCACTGCTGGAGGCACGGGAGGGTCTCCCCCAAGAGGGCCTTTGCCTGCCAGGCCGAAACTGAATATGTACTGGTCATTGCCGTCCGCCATTTTCACAAACCCATCGCCGCCAGTAATGTGCATGCAGAGGATATCCTCTGGGGGCTCCGGGATCAGATCGCCGTCTGTGTCGCCAGGGCACTGCGTTAAAATGCCACTTGCGTGCGCCGGTGCATCTCCCATGAAAAGGAGCAGCAGCGGCAGCATCATAAAGAGAAATCGCCACTTTTTCATCATCTTCCTCCTTCGTCTTTTTGCTGGACTCCGCCGGGAGCATTACCCCGGTATTTTTCGATCTTTCCGCTGTTGACCCCGGCGGGACGGTACTCCCGCGGGAGACACAGTATGCAAAAATCTTTTCACAGATATTTACGCCCACACACTCTCTCACGGACTCGGAAACGCAAACCAGGCCGTGCCCTCAAAGATCCAGTCGGGGTTCGCCATGAAGATAGCCTTCTCCGCATCAGAAATAGTGTAGAAGTGTGAGAAGAAGACCGGACTCCAGAACCGGTAAACCGGCAGAAGGTCCATCAATAAGCTTGTGGAGTAGGCGTGATAGGCCACCCCCTCAAAGACCCAGTCCGGGTTCGCCATGACCAGATTCTTCTCTGTGTCGGAAATGGTATAGAAGTGTGAGAAGAAGACCGGGCTCCAGAACCGGTAAACCGGCAGCGTGCCCGATGCGTGGGCGGCGGCATAAGCATACCAGGCCACACCCTCATAGATCCAGTCGGGATTTGCCATGACGAGATTCTTCTCCATGTCGGACATGGTATAGAAATGTGAAAAGAAGGTCGGGCTCCAGAACCGGTGAACCGGCAGTCTGCTGGCCGGGACTTTAGCCACGAAAACATCAAACCCATTATATGTCCCCTGGAATGGGGAAACGGTGGGGAAATCCGGACTAAAAGTCCACCCTGTGACATAGGCGTTTCCCGATCCATCCACCGCAATGCCGAATCCGTAATCTCCATTACTTCCGCCCAGGTACGTGCTGTAGACAAGGTCCGGGCCGGAACCATAGAGCACGGTAACAAAAGCATCAGCCGCTCCAGCCTGCGTCGGCTGGTACGGGATTGTAAAAGGGATAATCATGGGCTCAACATCCCCGGCAACCTGTACACCCCCCAGTCCCTCTCCGGCATGCAGCGGCTGGAACGGGTTCATGGTAGGGGCATCCATGCTCTCGGTAACCCCCGTAACATAGGCGTATCCTAATGTGTCAACAGCGATCGCGTTGCCGGAATCATTGCCGCTTCCGCCCAGGTACGTGCTGTAGTCCAGGGCTGAGCCGGAGGCTCTGATTCTGGCTACGAAAGCATCAACTACTCCGGCATGTGCCGGCTGGTACGGGTTCACGGTGGGGAAATCCGTGCTCTCAGTTGACCCTATAACATACGCGTTTCCAAATCCGTCAACAGCGACGCCATTGCCGGAATCATAAGCGCTTCCGCCCAGGTAGGTGCTGTAAACCAGGGCTGAGCCGGTGGGATCGATCCTGGTGACGAAAGCATCCACATCCCCGGCATATGCCGGCTGGTATGGGTTTGCGGCGGGGAAATCCGTGCTCTCAGTTGACCCTGTGACATAGCCGCTACCCGATCCATCCAACGCGATACCGGCAGCGCCGTCGTTTCCACTTCCGCCCAGGTACGTGCTGTAGACCAGGGCTGAGCCGGTGGGGTCGACCCTGGTGATGAAGGCATCAACCATTCCGGCATGTGCCGGCTGGTACGGGTTTGCGGTGGGGAAATTCGTGCTCTCCGTATCCCCTGCCACATAGGCGCCTCCCGACCCGTCCACCGCGACATCGTATGCCCCGTCAATTCCACTTCCGCCCAGGTACGTGCTGTATACCAGGGCCGAGCCTGTGGGGTCGATCTTGGTGACGAACGCGTCATTCATTCCGGCATTTGAGGCCTGGTACGGGTTTAGGGTGGGGAAATTCGTGCTCGAAGTCCACCCCGTCACATAGGCGTTTCCCGATCCGTCCACTGCGATGCCAAGGCCAAAATCAAAGCCGCTTCCTCCCAGGTACGTGCTGTAGACCAGGGCTGAGCCGGTGGGGTCGATCTTGGTGACGAACGCATCAACCACTCCGGCATATGTCGCCTGGTATGGGTTCAAAATCGGGAAGAAAACACTGCTGAGAGTCCACCCTGTCACATAGGCGTTTCCCGATCCGTCCACCGCGATGCCAAAGCCATAATCATTGTTAGTTCCGCCCAGGTAAGAGCTGTAAACCAGCGGATCAATGACCAGTGGTAACTTTCGGTCATAATCGTGAAGCACAAACCCGACCCGGTTGCCTTCCATGATCTGATAGGCTCCCCTGATCTCTTTTTTACTTCCCTTATCCAATTGGTAAATAAACGGACGGGCCTCTGTCATGTCACCCAGCTTCGTGGAGATTACCAGCGCGCCGGAATCCGATATCCGCAGACCTTCAATGCCCGCGTAAGCCAGACGGATGACGCCAGGGTCTCCCCCTGGAGCCACCTCGAATTCGTATTTCAGGTTCCCGCCGCGACCCTCGTATCTAAGATCCACTCCATTCCAAAGGTTTCGGTAGATGATTTTATTATAAATGGGCGCATTAGTTCGCCACCCGCTCTTTTCTTCACCGGTGAAGTAGTTGACCTTTCCCGCCTGTTGATCAATCCCTTCCATTCGAACATCCGGATTCGAGCCGGGGAATGAGATGCCCACCGCATGTCGTTTACGCATATTGTCAACGTTTTTGGGAACAGCCATCGGCCGAAGGCTCGCCACCTTCTCCGACTCCCTGTCCCTGACAGAAAATTCAAGCACCACTTCCTTCCGGGTGAACCAGTAAACCCTTCCGCCCCATCGAGCCAGGAACATCACCCGCCCGTCAACCTGGCCCTCGTTACGCTCAAAGCTGAGGGGAAGTTTTCCATATGACGTGATAGCCTTTGACTTCAGTGCTGAGTCTATTTCAGCCAAAGCCGGCGAATGAATGCTCGACGCTGAAATCACCCCGAAGAGCAAGAGGAAAAGAGCGAAAATTCTGCAAGCCTTCATGGTTGCCTCCTTTGACAAAAAATCTTTATATCCAGTTGGGATAAACGAGTTGTTCTATAATCTTTCCATTCGTGTCGTGGTCGTGATATCCTCCTGAAAAAGGACACACGGTAACCTGCAGAAGTCTGAGCATCCGCCGCAGGACAAAGTACAAATCTTTTACGGGTTCGGAATTGCATAAAAAGCCACGCCCTCAAAAATCCAGTCCGGGTTCAACAAGACGATATCCTTCTCCGCTTCAGAAATGGTGTAGAAATGGGAGAAGTAGACAGGGCTCCAGAACCGGTAAACCGGCAGGGTGCCAGGTACTGAGTTGGTGGGGTAGGCGTAATAGGCCACGCCCTCAAAAATCCAGTCCGGGTTCAACAAGACGATATCCTTCTCCGCTTCGGAAATGGTGTAGAAATGGGAGAAGTAGACAGGGCTCCAGAACCGGTAAACCGGCAGGGTTCCCGCTGTTTGAACAGAGTAAGCATAAAAAGCAACACCTTCGTTCACCCAGTCCGGGTTCGCCATGACGGCATCCTTCTCTGCTTCGGAAATGGTATAGAAGTGGGAAAAGAACACAGGGCTCCAAAACCGGTAAACCGGCACAAATGTTATTTCATCGGCACCTATGTCAATGCTGTCGGTGAACCGAAAGTCCCCGTCGAAATCCGTGGCAAGCTCCGCAAAATCTATAAGTACAGTGCTGTCTCCTGTAGCAGCCGCAGGTGAAACGACCTGGAGATGGTAATCCCCCGTGAGGCTCAGCGGCCCGAAGCGTATATTGATAAAGTTGCCGCCTTCGTCGAAGGCAGGGGGGGCCTCAACTGGGGTGGTGACCTCCGGAAGCAAGACGGATCCTCGCTCGCCGTTGAAATATTCACTGACAAACATCGGATCGGAGTACATGTTGCTTGGATCGTAGTCAGCAGGGTTAACCGTCTCGGAAAGGATGCAGAACCGGGGATCCAGGAGGAAAGGCGTCGCTGTCCCCAGGACCGCGAGGTCCGCGTAGACCGGAGGCTGGCCGGCGCCCACATCCGGAAGCAGCCCCCCAGTGCCGTTGTTCTCCGCAACATCCCAGTGGAAGGAGCGGTTATGCCAGATGATAGTGTTGACCAGCACAGGGTTTGAATAGATTTTGAAAGGAACCGAGTCCGCGCCGAAGGCATTGGCCAGCGCGGTGCTGTGGGCCCGTGCCACGATGCCTGCGGGCTGCTTGGTGGACACGCTGGGGCCGCCGCTGAAAGCCGTGCTCGCTGTAGCCGTGCTGTCGTTGTTTGCAACAGTGTTGTTGACGATGTTGACGATGACCGTGTCCTGCAGGGAGATGCCTCCGCCGGCAAGGCCCGCAACGTTATTCACGATCATATTGTTGAGGATGTGAATGGAGTACCATTCGGCTTGGGTGTTCGGGTGCGCCTGGACATCCGCACCGTTGACAAATTGGGTACGAATACCGCCACCGTCTCCAGCGCCGGCCAGATTGCCCTGAATCAGGTTTGATACCACGGACACCGACCCCGAACCCGGGCTCAAACCGCCACCGAGGCCCGGCAAACCGCCAATGAAGATGCCGCCGCCGTGAACGCCCGTTGCCTGGTAGAAAGACTCGTTGAATATGATGGTGTTGTCAGCAATATGCCCCTGGTCGCTCAGGCCCAGGTGCCCGATGCCGGCGCCGTCTCCGGTTGTGAAATTCCCGCAGATGAAATTCTCGGCAACTTCATAGAAATCGGCTCCGGTGCAGATGGCCAATCCGCCGGCGGCTGCAAAGTTGGAGCCGTTCTGCGTAATATGGTTGTTGCGAACGACAATATGATCATTATTGCCGTCGGTGTATGCAAGCGGGCCGCCTTCCTCGTTGGTCAAGAACGGATGTCCTAAGCGGATTCCGCCGCCGAGGACTCCCTGATTGGCGATAATCCGGTTATTGCTGATCTGGAGATAGGCGGCGTTACCGTTGACTATGATACCCCCCGCATGGTCCGCCCCTGTAACGGTGAAACCATCGATACGCGGGTTCCGAGCGGGTGAAAAGTCGCCTGGTCTGACAAAAACGAAGATGCCGGGTCCTTCCTCAGTAATTAACTCACCCTCTTGTCCCGGGAGAAGGTACAATGGGTCGCCCATTATGGCAGAGACCTTATCCCTCCAGTTCTGCAGCTTTGTGGCCGGGGATTTGACGGCGTTGATGGTCGTGGATGCCGCGCCCCAGCCCTGAAGCTGGACGTCCTTCCACATGATCACCAGTTC
>JAFDED010000051.1 GCA_019310535.1 Deltaproteobacteria bacterium | reverse complement strand
AGTCCTCGCGAGGCTAACCACCAACCGGAGAGCCGGATGCGGGAGACCCGCACGTCCGGTTCGGAGGGAGGGGCGGCGCAACTCAATGCGCTGTCCCTACCCCTATTCCCGATTGTCATGACATTTAAAACTCTTTTTCAGCCACAGGTGGTGATTTGATCCGGCGGTACGCGGTGAATACGATTGAAAGTATTACTAGGACCATGAAGAAGAGCGAGATAGGGCGCGTGAAGAAAATAGAGGGATTTCCGTCTGAGGTGATCATGGCCCTCTGAAATTCGGCCTCAGCAATGGGCTCCAGGATGTAAGCGATGAGGAAGGGCGTTAACGGTATCCCGAGTTTTCGAAGAAAATAGCCAACTACTCCGAAAAATACCATAACTCCCAGGTCGAAGATGCTGGTGCCTACTGCGTACGTGCCCACAAAGCAGAACAGCAGGACCACGGGAATCAGGACTTCCCTTGTGAGGTTGCAGAATCTGACGAACAGCTTTATGCCGATCTTACCCCAGATAAACAGCACGACGCTGGAGATAACAAGGCCGATGAAGATGGCGTAAACAATAGCGGCATCCTTTTCGAACAGTTCCGGTCCCGGTCGCAGTCCCTGGAGCATGAACGCGCCAAGAAGGACGGAGGTGGCGATGTCCCCGGGGATGCCCAGCGTCAGTGCAGGAATGAGCGCCCCACCGGCCACGGCGTTGTTGCCGCTCTCCGACGCGGCCACACCGGTGAGGATACCGGTTCCAAACTTATCCGGATCTTTCGATCGCCGTTGCGCATTCCCATAAGCGACGAACGCCGCAATCGTGGAACCGAGGCCCGGCAGTGCCCCGAAGAAGACCCCCAGAACAGAGGAATCGAAGATGGTTCGTATTTCCCCCTTCAACTCTTTCCAGGAGACCCTGTTGTCCTCAGGATTGTCCGAAGTGGTCAAGATCACCGCTTTTCGGCCGGTCCTCTGTTCAGCGAGCATCACCAGCTCGGAGATTGCGAACACCCCGACAAGCATAGGGATCAGGCCGATGCCGGACTGGAGTTCCAGAGTGTCGAAGGTGTAGCGAAAGCTGCCGCTCACCTCGTCGGTTCCCACGATGCCCACCATGAATCCAATGGCGGCCGAGATCATTCCTTTGGGCAGACTTCTTCCCGAGGTGGCGCCAATAATCGATAGAGCGAAAACGATCAACGAGAATTTCTCAGGCGGGCCGAACTTGAGGGCGATCTTGGCCAGTTGCGCTGCCACGACGATGAGTATGGCTTCGCCGAATACGTCCCCGATAACCGACGCGTAAAGGGCCATCTCCAGAGCCTTGCCGGCCTGTCCCTTTTTTGTCATGGGATAGCCGTCGAATACGGTGGCCGCCGCCGCCGGGGTCCCCGGAGTGCCGATAAGAATCGCGGAAATGGAGCCGCCGTAGATGGCGCCCTTGTAAATTCCCAGCAAGAAGCTGATCCCCATCACCGGGCCCATCATAAAGGTGAAAGGCAACCCCAGGGAGATGCCCAGCACGATCCCCAGCCCAGGGATGGCCCCGACCACCACGCCCCAGAACACGCCTATGAAAATCGCAATGACGCATTTGATCGTGAAAATCATGAAGAAACTGGCATGTAAAGTTGTGAGCAGGTCCATGGCGGGTTCGTTAATGCATTATAGAATTATCAATTATCATTGCAAAATTAGCAGGTTCATTCGGGAGAGCGCACCTTCCGATAATTGTAAACGCTCATTGCCAATTTTTCATCTGCATTACTTGATCAGAGTTATGATTAATTCACCTCTGGGAAGGAAGATTTCAAGAAACTTTTCGAAAAATAAGTAGAGCGCTCCGGAGAATATGGACGCAAGAAGGATTATCTTGCGCCAGTTCCTCTCCCCGAGGTAGATCATCGTTACGATGATCAAGAGCGGGGCCGATACGAAATAGCCCAGCATCTTGATGGAAAGGACAAAGCCGGCGGCGATACCTATAAGGATCAACATGTGTCGGGAAATGACGGCTTCCCGTTTTACTACGCTCAGGGTCCCGCGAACTAGATCCTGAACTATGAGGATTATGGAGAAGACCGCCATGCAAAAGATGGTCAACTGGGGAAAAAACTTCGGGGAGCGCACTCCTTCCATAGCAGTACCCACATCCATAATCTGGTCGTAAGACAGGTAGTACAGGATGGCGGCCGCCGCCAGAAAAATCATCCCCACATAGCGATCTCTCATGTTCTCTTGCTCTCTCTTAAAATCGATCGCCCGGATCATATGATGCAGGGTTTGCGCATTCCCTGCTGCAAAAAAGCGCCAGGATCACCGCTGCCGCATTAATGCGCGTAATTCACAGGCACCGTCTCCAAGCCGCGAGGATTCCCCTCAGGCCAGCGTATGCAGATAGCGGGATCCAGAGACATACCCGCACTCTCTCAAGGATTCCGCAACCATGGACAACCAGGCTCAGTAATATCACGTCAATACGGTGTCCTGTGAATTACGCGAGCAAACAGCGTTATTTGATCGCCAAGCCGAGCCGCTTGGTAAGTTTTGTCACAAGGGCGTCTTCCTTGGCGATCATCTCATCGGTCTCCTTGGGACCCATGTAGCTAACCGGCTGATCCATTTTATTCATGAGCTTCACAAAAGACTTATCGTTGATTATCTTCTTGAATGCTTCCACCAGGAACGCCTTCCGATCCGGGGGCACCCCTTTTTTGACCATGACCGCTTTCCAGGATATCAGCGGTACCGGTATGCCCAGAGACTCCATGGTCGGGACATCTTCCAGTCCCTTTCGTTTCTTTCCGCCGGAGACGGCCAACTGCCTCAGCTTGCCGGCTTTGGCCAAGGGCGAGGTATTACCCGGCCCTACAGCGCAAAAGTCCACGTGACCACCCAGCATGGCCAAGAGGGCCGGCCCGAAACACTTGTTCGGTACGTGCTTAAGTTTGATGCCCGCAGCATCCTGCAGGTATTCGATGGCAAGATGATTCATCGATCCCGGACCGCAGGAGGAGTAAGTTACTTTACCCGGGTTTTTCTTGGCATGCCCGATCAGATCTTTCATGGTTTTAAACGGTGAATCGGGCCTGACCGCAAAAACGTATGGATCGTCACCGATGTATGCGATGGACTCGAAGTCGGCGTATGTGTATCCCGTCTTGGCCATGTGAGGTTTGGCAGTGAGGTTTCCCGGGGACGTCACCATGATCCAGTAGCCGTCTGCCGGCTGTTTCTTGAGATAAGCGGTCCCGATGGCCCCGGCCGCGCCGGGTTTCGTAACGACGATGAGGCTCTGGTTGTTGAGATATATCGGAGCTACCGAGGCCAGTGCCCTGCAGATGAGGTCCGTGGTGCCGCCCACCGACCACATGTTGATAACCATTACGGGCTTTGTAGGGTAGTCTCCGGCCATCGCGCCATTGATGGAAAAGATGATGGAAAGCATTGAAAGAGCCACAAAGACAATTGCCAATTTCCCAAACATTCCTCTCATGATCTATTCCCTCCTCTTCCGCTGTTTGCGTATTGTTTGAACGAGCACCTTTTTTATGACTTCGCTTTACCCTGTCCCGATATATCACCTCCTCTTCTCAAAAGGGCTCCATGATCCCCTCGCTCGATACAAGGCCGGGGATCGTGTTCGGCTGTGGATCACCTGGCGATCACCCTTCCAACCGGGGTCGCTCGTCGACAATTCTTGCGGCTTTCAGGGATTTTTCAGGATTAAAGATGTCCTCCGGTGTGGCCGTGATCTCCACCCTGGGCGTAATCTCTACCACAGCTTTGATCTGTCTCTTGATGACTGCCTCCATAATTTCCTGACTCGGCGCATTTTTCTCCGGGGCGACACGTACAATAAGAGTGTCCAGGGAAAGAGGGTCGGCGGGATCCTCCTTGGAGAAGACCACTTGATACTCGCCAACCCAGGGGACCGCTGCAAGCTCCTGCTGTATGAGCTGCGGGTTGATAAGGGTTCCCTTGATCTTGACGAGGTCCGCTGTCCTATACGGCATCATTGTAAACCTCTGCCCCTCCCGTTCGCACATCGGGCATCGGTCGTGCTTCACCGAGCAAAGGTCCCCTGTAAGGTAACGCAGCAGTATCGTCCCCCGGCGGTTCACGTGGGTCATCGCCACGTGCCCCTCCCGGCCGTCCTGCACTCTCCGGCCGGTTTCCGGTTCTACGATCTCGAAAAAGACGTAGTCGGACATGAAGTTGTGATAGGCCCCATTCTCGGCGCATTCGAAGGTCGAGTATTGCATTTCTGTGAAACCATAGTTAGTAAATACTTTAATGCCTTTCGCGCCGAGACTCTGGAAGCGTCGACGGATGTCCTCCCGCATCATTTTCGGCGTGGCCTCGCCCAGGCAGAAGACGAAACGCATTGAGGAGTAATCCTTGTTAAGCTCCTGCGCTCTCATAACAACCTTGCGGATGAAACTGGAAACGCCTCTGACTACAGTGCCCTTGAAATGCTCAATCACTTCCACGCACCAGTCCAGGGGATTGCTCATGGGGAATTCGTTATATTGGCTCCCCGGGAGGGTGTTGATCACGGGGATACCCGCAGGCCAGCCGATCATTGTCGAGTTGCGAAAACCGATATGGGGCACCATGGACATGGGGTAAAGGTTGATCAATACATCACGTGAAGGGTGTATTCCATAAAAGCGGCAGGTCCGGATAAACTGCTCCATCACTGCAAGGATGTCATGCGTTGTGCTGTAAAACGGCGTCGGAACACCAGTGGTTGTGCCGGTGGTATAGGTGATGTCGTATATAACGCGCTCGTATCCGCTTCCCTCATTCAGTTGCAGTTTGAAATCCTCGGGCTGTGCCATGTAGGCCTGCTTTTTCGTCAACGGCAGGCACTCCAGATCGTCCACAGACCTGATGTCCATAGGATTGATGCCGCACTCCTGGAACATTTTTCGGTAAAAGGGGTGAAACTTAGCACAAAGCTCGATCTGCTTTCGGAGGAGCCTGTTGGTGCGCTCCTTCTTACCGGCCCAGCTCATCTCGTCGAATTCGCGACCCTTCTCCAGTATCTGCTGCGCCAGCGTCTCGAAGCTCATGGTATCTCCTTATTTAATCCGGGCATTGCCCAGTTAATAGGGGAACGCCAGTGTACCACAGCCCCGCTACTGCTGAAATCAGTTCTTAGCAGAGCAATGATTAGAGTGTGTGTCGAATTTAGATTAATTGATTTCTCACTTGAATATTGTAAACGGAAAAGGTTTCCGCTTTCAGATAAAGCTGGTATTACTAGTAGCATAAACATTGCACCCGATCAAGATAATTTTACAGGATAAATCTATTTTTTATAATAATCAGCTTGGCCCGGTTTTGATAATGATTATCAACTTTTTTTCTTGACAGTCTTGTGTTTTTCGGAAATATTGATTAATAGGATCAAACACGATAATCATTGATAAGGAGAGAATTCATGGGTATTCGCACGGAGGAACAGTATCGGCAAAGCATCGCCAAACAGAAACCCAGAGTCTTCATATTCGGCCAGAAGGTCGACGATGTCCTTGACCATCCCTTCATTCGCGGGTCGGTCAACGCCGCGGCATTGACCTTTGCCCTGGCCAATGACCCCGATAACCAAAAGGCACTTACCATTCACTCTCCGCTGATTGATGAAGAGATCAACCGTTACGTTTCGCTCCATTTCACCGTCGAAGACCTTGTCGATAAGGTGAATCTCGTACGTTTGATCTCCCAGAAGACAGGGGAGTGTGCACAGCGGTGCATGGGTTGGGACGCCATCAATGCCCTGTACAGCGTGACGTATGAGACTGATGCGAAGCACGGTACGGAGTATCATCAGCGCTTCAAGAAGTTCCTCAGAAGAGTTCAGAAAGAGGATCTCATGGTGCATGGGACCATGACCGACCCGCGGGGCGACCGCAGCTTGAAACCGGCACAGCAGAAGGATCCGGACCTTTACCTGCGCATCGTGGAGAAAAAACCGGACGGCATTGTGGTTCGAGGCGCCAAGTCTCACCAGGGAGGAATCCTGAACCACGAGGAGTTCATTGTCATGCCTTCAGTATCTCTCCGCCCGGAGGACAGCGACTATGCTGTTTCGTTCGCCTTACCGGTGGATACGGATGGGGTAACCTATGTCTACGGCCGTCACTCCATGGACCTGCGTTCCTTGGGGGATGACGAATTTGATATGGGTAATCCGAAGTACGGTCGCTATGCTATGTGGGTATTTTTCGACAACGTATTCGTGCCGTGGGAGCGAGTTTTTCTTTGCGGGGAAAGCGAGTACGCCAGCGCGATCGTGGAGCGGTTTGCGGGGCTGCACAGGCAGAACTATGGTGCTTGTTCGGCCGGGAACATGGACGTGCTTATTGGCGCCACCTCGCTCATCGCAAAGTACAACGGCATTGACAGGGCCTCTATTGTCCGCGACAAGATTATCGAGATGTGCCACCTCTCCGAGACCATGTACCAGGGCTCCATTGCTTGCTCAGCGCAGGGAGAGAACACACCGTCCGGCGTATGTGTTATGAACAAGCTGCTCTCATACATCACCAAGCTCAACGTTACGAGGTTTCCGTACGAAATCGCCCGGATCGCGCAGGATATTTGCGGGGGTATCATCGCCACGATGCCTTCTGAAAAGGATTATCGTCATCCCGAGATCGGGCCGCTCCTCACAAAGTACCTCGCAGGCGTATCCGGAATACCCACCGAGCATCGCATGCGCATTATACGACTCATAGAGCGGATGACGTGCGGCCGGACGCTGCTGGTCTGTATGCACGGCGCCGGCTCGCCTGCAGCGCAGAAACTAATGATCGGCCGATACACGGACTTGGAGGAGAAAGAAAGGCTGGCCAAGGAGATCACGGGCATCCCGGTGGATGAGAAACCCAATTTGCAGGCAGTGAGAGCAGGTGCATGAGGCTCGAGAATCGATCAGCCATAATTACAGGGGCGGCCCGCGGAATCGGCAAGGCCATTGCTGCCATTTTTGCCCGGGAGGGCGCGAAGGTCACACTTGTCGACATAGATGAACGAGCCTTGGAGGAAGCCGCTGCGGAATTTGAAGGCATGGGCTCCGCTGTGTTCACCGAAACGGCTGATGTATCCAATGCGGGCCAGGCGCATGTAGCAGTGGAGGGCGCCGGCAAGGCCATGGGGTCGGTGAACGTGCTCGTCAACAACGCCGGAGGCCCGCTGGGCCTGCATTCAACGAAAGAGGTCGAGCCATGGCGAATCGATGAGATATCTGAGGAACAGTGGGACCGCGTAGTGGATGTAAACCTCAAAGGGACCTTTCTTATGTGCAAAGCCGTGATGCCCTGGATGTGCAGAAGCGCCAAAGGCAGCATCATCAACATATCTTCCCTCGCCGGAAGGACCCAAAGCGGCGTGTCCGGTCTTCCCTACTGCAGCGCCAAGGCGGGAGTCCTGGGACTGACGCGTCAGCTTGCACGGGAACTTGGTCCTTACAATATCCGCGTCAACGCCATTGCACCCGGGTTGACCTTGAGCGGTCCCCGAATAGAACGTAAATGGGCCGCTCTCTCGGATGAGGGCCGAAACCGCATATTGAAGGATATTCCACTTAAACGCCTCGCGAAACCCAGGGAGGTCGCAACGGTCGCCCTTTTCCTCGCATCAGACCGCTCCTCATATCTCACAGGGACGACTATCGATGTCAATGGTGGGCGCTTTATGCTCTGAAAGTTTCCTGTACAGCCTTCTTCCGGGGTATTAAAGATGTTATTAAACTCGAAAGTCGCCTTGATCACCGGGTCCTCGCGGGGCATTGGGCGAGCCATCGCGATGGAGTTTGCGCGTGAGGGTGCATCCGTCGTGGTCAACGGGAGGGATGAAAATACGGTCCTCGATGCAGCTCGTGAAATCGAGCAGTTGAGCCGTCCAGTGCTTGCCGTAGTAGCAGACGTCACCGACGAAGCGCAGGTCCGGCACATGATCGATCAGACGATTGCGCAGTTTAAAAAGATCGATGTGCTGGTTAACAATGCCGGCGGGGGCGGTGGTGTAGTATCCAGGAGCCTGGAAGGAACAAGCCTGGAGAATTGGAATAATGTGATCGGGCTGAATCTCACCAGCACATTTCTTTGCTCCCGCGCTGTCGCTGAGCACATGAAAAGACAGAGAAGCGGAAGGATTGTCAACATGGCCTCGCAGGCGGCACGAGGGGTGGGGGAACTCTCGGGCGTCCCTTATGCGGCGGCGAAGGCGGGAATCCTTGGATTCACACGGCAGATCGCAAAAGAGCTTGGACCTTTCGGTATCCTCGTCAATGCCGTGGCTCCGGCCATTACGATCAGTGGTCCGCGCATCAAAAAAAAATGGGGCCAACTCGACGATGAAGAAAAACATAACATCTTGGGCTCTATTCCACTCGGCTACCGATTGGCGGATGTCCGCGAAATTGTCAACGTAGTTAAGTTCCTGAGTTCCGACGATGCAAGCTATATCACCGGCGCCACAATCGACATCAATGGCGGTAGATACATGTGCTGAACCTGCTCTATGAAAGCGCCTGAAACCGGAAAAGAATTTCATATCAGTTCGAAATAAAAGTGATCGCTGTGCCCGATTCAGAAGAGGTGACAGCGATCGGGGTGCTGGAAGAGGGCGGCTATGACCCAGAAACTTCCTGAGTTTTTAGCAGTGGGCCACGTCACCCTGGACCAACTGGATACAGGAATAACTCCGGGCGGTTCCGCATTGTATGCCGCCATCACAGCATCGCGATTGAGGATGCCCGCGGGAATCCTTACATCAATGGGCGATGATTTTCCCCGCATGCAGGTGTTCTCAGGATTTCAATACCGATACACAAAGAGCCCTCATACCACCAGTTTTATCAATCGCTATGCCGGGCGACGCTCTCAGCAGATTCGAGCTGTGGCGGATCACATTGGGGGCGATTCGATTCCCGCTGAGTGGACGCATATTCCTGTGGTGTATTTCTGTCCCGTTGCCGGCGAGATCGGGGCTGAGCTGATTCACAGGCTGCAACCAACACTGGCTGGCGCAGGGCTTCAGGGATGGCTGCGAACCTGGGATGAGGAGGGAAGCGTTTGGCCCGCCCGCTGGAAGAATGGGCCATCGCTCCTGCGTCATTTTCATATGGTGATTATGAGCGAAGAAGACGTCGCGGGGATGGAAGATATAGTGGATGAATGTCGCCGTGTGGTTCCCATGGTCTTTCTTACCCGGGGGGCCAGAGGCTCCATCTTATTTCTTAAAGGCCAGCGGTATCACATTCCGGCATATAGTGCTCTTGATATCGATCCCACGGGTGCTGGAGACGTTTTCGGGGCGGCCTTTATGGTGGCATATTATCGTTCGAGAAACTGGAACAAGGCAGCCATTATAGCCAGTTGCGCGGCCTCCCTTGCAGTAGAGGCCCGTGGGATAACGGGAATCCCGACCGCCAAAGCTGTATCAGCCCGTTTGAGACAATTCGGTTGTAGGCACCCCATAGAGGTATAATATTCATTAGGGGGTATTTCGAGATGATGTCTGTTTTTTTTCACTTTCTCCGCTTGCCGCGGGGGACGACTTGCGGATGGGTTCCGCCTCGGGGATATCTTCCGGATATTGATCGAATAATCGGGCCCACTGGGAGGTTTCCCTTAATTGGGCCATGATCCTCTTGCCTTTTAAGGGCCACCATATGAAGTCGTGATAGATGTATGAGCCGAAAACAAAAAAATAGACTAATGGCGTTTGGAAAAATAATTTCTGCATTTTTTTTAATGGACTGAACCACAGGAGATCTCCTGCTCGACTTGCCAGGTTATCCCCCACATGAAATCTGAAATTCACGCTGGATATGTCTTCTCCCACTATCTCGATCTCTTTGAGATTGCCCACTCCCAGGCCTCTTTCGTGTGCCATGCGGATATATCCGATCTGCATGGGATCGAAACCCATCATGTGGGCAGCCACTGCATCTATGGCGACGCAGTCTGCTGAGGCCAGTAGATAATTTTTCTCAACCGGGATCATGGTCCTGGGCCCAGGGCCGCAGCCGCAAATAGTCCCATCCATAACCGCGAATATGCCGGCGTGTATCTCTTTCTGAATAGCCAGTAAGTCAACCAACGTCTCGTGGATAACGCTGTGCGTATGGTGCCGTCGTCTGTTCAGCAGCCCGCCGAACGCATTTTTCATGGCACCGGTGGTGGTGGTATAAATATGACATTTCACCGTGGGAAGGTGAACGATGTTCTTCCCCATGAAAAATTCGGGAATAAAAATCCCCTCCGGATAAACCTGGGGGAGGCCCTTCATGTCAAAGAGCGGCTCATAACGGACCCACCTGATATCTTCCGGACGAAAATTATACTTGACGGGCACTTGGTAGCGGGCATAAATGGGGCCGTATTTGTTAAGGCGATCGCCCTTGAAGGCATTTGTTACCACAGTATCGTTCTCAACAGCCACCAGTCCTCCGTATCCGGCATCCTGGAGAGTCTGGATAACTCCCTCCAACTGCCACGGTGTGGTATTGGCCCCCAAGAAGGGAAAGTGCCAGGAGATGTTGTCCTTCAGAATTGTAGGGCTGGAGGGATCCAGGGCTTGTCGAAAACCCGCCAATTCCATCAACCGGCTGATGTCCTCAAGCACGGTGTGAGGGTTGCTGCGGATTACAGCAACGGTGACCTTTTTCATCATATTCTCCAGAGTATAATTTCGAATTTATTTCAATGGCAGCGCTGCATATCAAATTCCCTCCACCTCAATATCCGGTGGAAACTCTATACTGAAATCGATGAGGATTTCCGACTTTTCTCGTGGCGGAAGGAGCACCTTCCACGCCAAAATCCCTTGGTCCTCCGGTTTTTCGGGCAGCGGATCGGGCTCCAGTGCAAGCCGTTCAACTTTGATTTTTTCGTCCCGGGAAACGGGCAACTGATCCTGGACGTAAATGGTCTGGGTCTTGCTCGTATAGTTTTCTAACTTGATCACATATCCATAAACGTGTTTCCGGTTTTTTTTGAAGTCCCCCTCCTCCTTCCTCGAGTGCGTTACCAACTCCCGGCTGACCTTGATGCGTGCATCGACACCCAGTTGGATCTCAAACTTCTCATCCGGGGCAACCAGAGGAAGTCGGGTGCTTCCCACATAATCCGGGCCGGAAAAGACATTAACATGGCCGCGCAGAAAAGGAATTCCAGAGGAGTTTGTCATGGTTGCTTTCAGAAAAGCGTGAGCAGAAAGCTTGGGGACAGTGTGATATTCCAGGCTTGGGGTGAACTCCTTAACGGCGATGGTGGTTTTATGGGACTGACCATTGCCGGTGATGTTCTCCTTTTTGGGAACTTTAAATACCATGGATGTTCCTTGTGGGAAAACATCGGCTGTTTTTGTTTCAGCTTCCATCTCCGGAGCACCGGTTTTCATTTCTTCCATCGGGGCCTTCATTGCTCTGCTCATGGCTGATGGGGCCGGGGCTTCCACTTTGCCGCGTCTCGAGATTACGGGCGGGGGACTGTATATCCGGAGATACCAGGGTCTCAATTTCGGCGCACTGGCCCCTAGTGCGGGCTGGGCCGTTGAAAGAAACAAAACCACATCCTTCCAATCCTCGCCGGTATTCTGCCGCACCATTCCATACTGGGTCAGTCTCAGAGTTTCTTTTTTCGGATCAAATCGGGCCTCGTAGAGCGGAGTCCATCGAGCCCCGTGGACCATGTAGGAGACCGAAAGTTCTGCCCTCCCGGCAGCGTCTGCCTCCAGGTCAATAAACACGATCTTTTTTTCCAGGGGCCGCAGCGCCTGGATTTGGTTTAGTTCCTTCCTGAGGCGCTCGATCTCTTTTGCGATCTCCCGGCGCTCTCGTTGGGCCTCCCGGGTTGCCCTGCGCGTGCTTTCTTTATCAGCGAAAATGAAACGAATTGCTTCTTCCCAAACGCCGGAGTCCATTTTTTGCATCTTTAATTCCCGCGAGGCCTGATCGGCAGCATGTATTTGGATGGAATCGAGGAATTTCTCCCGGGCGATAAGAACATCTTCCCGATCTTTCAAACTTTGCTCGCCGTTGCTAAGCTCTTTTATCTTGGTTTTGATATCTACCACGCGGTTCACGGGCTCGCTTTTCAGAAAAACACGCTTCACTTCGGTTCCGAATAACCGCAGAAGGATCTCTCCACTGCCGGACACCCGCACCGCGTTGTCAATCAAAACGGCAGGAAGGCCTGTAAAAGCGATCCTGGAAGACCCCTTTTTTAATTCCATCCGGGCGGTCCGCGTAACGATGGCGCGATCCGGATAGACAGTAACTTCTGCCACGCGGGAATGGACTTCTACTGTTTCTTGCACCGCATTGACCCGCAACGCGCGGATTGAACCCAGGGCCAGCATGAGCAGAGTGATTACTGCAACGCGTTTAGCATGTTTCCTTTTCATGGGCTTTGCCGCCTTTCACTCCAACGTTTTCCCGGCCAAGAGCATCAAACTTTTGAATAATTTCTTCTCGATAGTAATAAAATGCCAGTGCTCAGGTCTTTTCCCAAAGATTATCCATTAATCTGAATGTCGGTAATATTCAAAGAAACATCTTATTATTTATTTATACGCATGAAGACAACTGAATACAACGAAAAAAAGCCTGATTAGAAGGTAAAAGGGGCACGGTACACGGTAAAGGATTAATTTCATTCCGACGACTTCTATGATACTCGATGATTTACAAAAGCAAAAAGCGCATATATCAATCGAATTTTTTTACCTTGTCCTTGACAAAGAAAAAATGTTTGTTACAGTAAAACCCTACAAAAGAATTCGTCGAAAGGTCTCCTTGCGATCCAGAGCTTTCGTGTTTGATGAACCCACAATTCCCCCATATATATCTTTTATAATTTCATCAACACTTTATGGATTGAAGGGCTGTAATCCTTACCGGTTTTAACGGCGCAAGGCAAGGATGTATAAAAATAGAAATTCATGGTGAGTTGCAATAAGTTCAACATTATTTGCAGATCTATGCTCATATTTGGAACCGTTTTGACTCTCTGCATCTCCACAGCATGAAACCTGTATTTCCCTGAACAATCTCAAGCAGGATTTTCGGTTTGATTTACTCATGGTAACGGCGATGGATATCGATTTCGATTTCACTGAGACACTCCGAGTTGGCCTTTCAGATGGGGGCGATTTTGCAGATATTTTTCTGGAGCGCCGATGGGTGACCAGTATCGTATGCGAGGACGACCGCATCGAGAAAATAGTGACAGGTCTGGATGCGGGTGTTGGCATCCGTGTTACCCGAAATGCACGATCAGCTTATGCCTATACCAATGATTTCTCCCGGGAAAACATATATGAAACTATGAAACTGCCCGAAGCGCCGGCCGTGCGTTGAATGGAGAAGAAAAAAACAGTGTTCTGGACCTGACGCACAGGGTGGCCCCCCGCGTATGCACTCCCGAAAAGGCGGTAATACATGTGCCCCTTCAAGAGAAGCTAAAAGTGGTGGAACGCGCTAATAAGGCTGCCAGGGGTCATGATCGGCGTATTCGACAAGTCCGGGTCGCATATATGGACATTATCCAGGATGTGGTCATGGCCAATTCCGAGGGGAATCTTGCTGAGGACCATCGTGAAAGTTTGATTTTGGCGGTTCATGCTGTAGCCGCAAAAGATGACGTTCGCCAGACAGCCTACGAACCGGTGGGAGGCTGTATGGGATTTGAGCTTTTTGAGAAGCAGCCTCCAGAGGATGTAGCCCGCTTGACCGCATCACGGGCTATCACAATGCTTGAGGCGCCGAGAGCCTCCGGAGGACGAATGGCGGTGGTGCTCTCAAGCGAGGCGGGCGGCACCATGATTCATGAGGCAGTCGGCCACGGGCTGGAGGCGGATGAGGTGCTGGAGGGCCTGTCGGTGTATTCTGGCCGTCTGGGTGATCTCATTGCTTCTCCTCTTTATCACGGTATTCGATGACGCCACTCTGCCAAACCACCGGGGCTCTTTTGCCTTCGACGATGAGGGCACACCGGCACAAAAAACAATGCTGGTGGAAAAAGGCGTACTAAAGAGCTTTTAATATGATCGACTCCGCGCCGAAAAATCGCGTGCTCGCTCCACAGGCAACGGCCGACGCCAATCTTTCCGATTTCAGCCCATCTGCCGAATGACCAATACGTATATTGCGCCGGGAAGCGAGACACCGGAGGCGATCTTGCGAGAAACAGACCGCGGGCCATACGTGGCCAGAATGGGCGGGGGTGAAGTAAATACGGTCAATGGAGATTTTGTATTCGAAGTCAGCGAGGGCTACCGTATCGAACGGAGGACGGTTGGGCAGGCCGTCCGCGGGGCCACGTTGATAGGCAACGGCCCCCGGGTACTCATGGAGATTGATCGCGTGAGCGACGACCTGGGATTCGGTATAGGCACCTGCGGCAAGGGGGGCCAAGGAGTTCCGGTTTCTGATGGTCAGCCTACTCTGCGCATACCTGACATCGTAGTGGGAGGGAAAAGGGGCACTGAATGACCAAGGGAAAGAAAATTAAGCCCATAAGGTAATGAATTGTGCAATTTACTACTTGACTCACAGAATCATGATAATGTATAACTCCTTCCAGTAATTACAATATGCTTAATGTGGGCGTATGCATCCTTTCTATATGGGGAAGGGGAGGTATACATATACCGTTGACCGGAGTTATGGAAAGAGGCCATGGACGAGAAAAGTAACGGCGTTCTTCTGGATATCAAAGGCCTGAGGACCTATTTTTTCACTGACGAAGGGGTTGCGCGGGCGGTTGACAATGTCTCCCTGACTCTTCACGAGGGCGAAACACTGGGAGTAGTGGGGGAATCCGGATGCGGCAAAAGCGTGACGGCCTTGTCTATCATGCGGCTCATCCCGCAGCCGCCGGGGAAGATCGTGGGCGGTGAGATCAATTTTGCCGATCGCGGGGATCTGACCAAGCTGTCCGAGTCTGGAATGCGGAAGATTCGAGGTAACGAGATCTCAATGATATTCCAGGAGCCCATGACCTCTCTCAACCCTGTCTTCCGCATCGGCAACCAGATTGCGGAAGCGATCCAACTCCACCAGAAGGTGTCAAAAAAAGAGGCGTTGGAGCGGTCGGTCGATATGCTTCAGTTAGTGGGTATTCCTTCGCCAGAGAAACGGGTCAAGGATTATCCTCATCAGCTCAGCGGGGGCATGCGCCAGCGCGTGATGATCGCCATGGCCCTGTCCTGCAACCCAAAGCTGATGCTTGCCGATGAGCCCACCACCGCCTTGGATGTGACCATCCAGGCCCAGATTCTTAACATAATGAACAAGTTGAAAGAAGAGGTGGGCACTTCCATTATCCTCATCACCCATAATCTGGGAGTGATTGCGGAAATGGCCCAGAGCGTGTCCGTCATGTACGCCGGTGTGGTGGTGGAGAACGCCGATGTTTATACGCTCTTTGGCGAGCCCTTGCATCCATACACCATAGGGCTTTTGACGTCGATTCCTCGTGCAGATCGCGATGCAGGAAAGAAAACCCGACTCAATACCATCCCGGGGATAGTTCCAAGCCTTCTGGAGTTGCCCGTGGGATGCAGGTTCAGCGACCGTTGCCCGCACGTACATGAACCGTGCACGAAATGGGAGCCTCCTTTGGATCCTCCAACGAAAACAGGTAAAAAAGACCATTTGGTTCGTTGCTGGCTCCATCTGACCCCGCCCAAAGGATGATCATGGCGAAAACGGACAGATTTACCGTTATTCCACGTATCAATGTATCAATGCAAAATTAGCATGAAAGAATTTCAAAACGATAAATTAACATTATTGAACATTTTCAATTACAAGCAGGCAAGGATAGGGAATGATGGAGAGAAACGGGATACTGATTGAGGTGAAAAACCTGAAGAAATATTTTCCCATCTCCGGGGGGATATTCTCTCGCACAGTGGGGTGGGTAAAGGCGGTGGATGGCGTGGATCTGTTTGTCCGCCGGGGCGAGACTATGGGGCTGGTGGGAGAGAGCGGATGCGGCAAAACCACGCTTGGTCGGGTCATCCTTCGCCTGGACGAGCCTACAGAGGGAGAAATTTTATTTGAAGGTGAGAATATCCTGGATTACGACCGGAAGAAACTTCGCGCGCTCCGGCGTGAAATGCAGATCATCTTCCAGGATCCATACTCCTCCCTTAATCCTCGGAAAACGATTGGGAGTATCATCGGGGAACCCTTTATCATTCACAATATTGCCGACAAAAAGGAGCGCCAGGGGAGGGTTCTGAAATTGATGGAGGTCGTGGGACTTCGTCCGGAGCATTACAGCCGATATCCTCATGAGTTCAGCGGCGGACAGAGACAGCGAATCGGTATAGCGAGGGCCCTTGCCCTGAATCCAAAGCTCATTGTATGCGATGAACCGGTCTCGGCCCTGGATGTCTCCATCCAATCCCAGGTGATCAATCTTCTGGAAGACTTACAAAAAGAGTTCCAGTTGACGTATCTGTTTATCGCGCACGACCTGAGCGTTGTGGAGCACATCAGCGATCGCGTTGCCGTGATGTACCTAGGCCGTGTTGTTGAATTGACCTCAAGCGCCGACTTGTATCATTCACCATATCATCCATACTCTGAGGCGTTGCTGTCTGCATCGCCCATTCCTGATCCTTCTGTTGTGAGGGTTAGGCAGCGCATTATTCTGGAAGGCGACGTACCCAGCCCCATCACCCCCCCGCCGGGATGCCACTTTAATACCCGTTGTCCGTATGTTATAGACAAATGCCGCGTCGAGCCACCCCCGCCGTGGGAGGAGTTCACCACTGATCACTGGGCTAGGTGCTGGCGGGTGAGGGAAATTCGAAACCTGTAGTAATACTTGAACTATATTCGGCGGGGGCATATGCTGCCCGCGGTTAACAGGTGGGTTAAGTGCGTGGATTTGTGCTGCGGTGGTTATTATTAACCCTTTCCATCATGCTTGTCTCTCATGTACTCAGCGGCATTGAAGTCAGAGATGCATGGAGCGCCATAGCAGCCGCATTCTTTCTGGGGCTGTTCAATGCTTTTCTGCGGCCTGTCTTTATCATTCTGACCTTGCCCGCGACTCTCATGACTTTTGGTTTTTTTATTCTGGTGATTAATGGGCTGATTTTGTTGATGGTTTCTGGATTGGTGGAAGGATTCAGGGTGACCGGTTTCTGGTTCGCCCTCCTGGGTTCCATTCTGATCTCCTTGATTTCATTTATTTTGAACATCCTCATTGGTAATCAAGGCAGGATCGAATACATCGCATTGAGAAAAAACAGGAGAGGAACCTGGAGTTGGAGATAGGATATATCATAGCCGTGTTTCACAGGATGCAGATACTCAAGACTATCTCCACTTTATAGCGGTGCCCCATAAATCGGGCAGGCAGGGATGCCCATAGTGAGGATTCGAGCCACCCCCTGTCATTCAAGGCACATAACTTATCCGATAGCTTTTACGATACGCTTGTCCAGACCCTTGAACTTTTGCAGCCACGCCCTGCGCTCATATTTGAGGCTTTTTGTCAGTTCCCGATAACGCTCGGGGGTATAGTACTGTCTGGGATCCCACTTTGCATAATCCGGGATAGTATCTATTTCCCTGGGAACCATGTATCCCCAGTCTTCGTCAACCTCCCACTCGATTCCTCCTCGTGCGATCTGGCGGATGATCTCGGTTGACAGCCAGATGCTGATATCCTCGCCCTGGCGCTCCCCCACGCGGCCGGTGTTCATCAAAAAGCATTGAGTCTCAGGGTTTGACCGCAAGAAAAGCAGGAATGTATTCCCTTCTTCCTCCTCGGGACCGACGATGAAGGGATTGGTCCCCACAACGCGGATGGACTTCCCTGCCTGAGTGGGATCCCCCGCTGATGTTTCGATGGACTCTCCCAGCATAAAAAAGGCAGCTCCTTGCTCGGCGCTCAGGCGTACTATGGGCGGAACCACATCGTTTCGGCGGGTGATAAAAATGACAAAATGGCAGCGGGGCAGATCGATCTCATCATCGGTATAGCGGATGTCAGATCGGTAGACAACGCAGCGTCCATTAGAGGTGAGTTGATAATCCATGAAATCAACGGTTCCAGCCTCTTGGACGGCCACATTCTCCAGGATTGCTCTTGGACTGATCGCCGCAGCATAGAGAACGGGCTGTCCCTCTGGCTCCAGTCCCTCGGTCTTGATGTAGAAATTATCTTCAGTGCCGGTGCAATACATGTCGGGCTGCATCAACACCACGTCGTCCTGTCGGATAACCACGCCTTCGCCCTTTTCCACATCCAGTCGGTGATGATGGCAGGTCAACGTGGTCTTGCCGGTGCCGCTCAAGCCGAACATTATCGCCCCTTTTTCTACCAGCCGCCCATCGACATCATGAACCCGGATAATCTTGCTGCCGGCGTGCAGGCCCAATGCGCCGCGTTTTTTTGCGATCCACATAGCCATTCTCAGATTGGACTTTTTCACCTCGCCGAAGTAATCCGTGCCCAGCACATACGTGGTGCCGCTGTCGGGATCCACCAAGACCTTCCTTTCCTCCCATTCGGGAACGACAATCACCGTGATGTCCGGCGCGCCCTCTATACTGTGGCCAAAAAGGGTTTCGTGCCACATATAGGCGATTCTCGCAAAAGGTTCCGTCACGTAGGTACGGCAGTGCATACGATGGCCGGGATGTTCGCACATCGTCCTATCCACGCAAATCAGCGTCTTGTCCCTCAGGTATCGCTGGACATCCTCTATGGTTTTTACTTGCTGAGAGGTCGGTTCATCACCGATAATTTCTGTAAACTTTGCACTTCGGCTTCGAATTTCGGTTGTGTAGCTGGCACTACCGTACACCGTTGTGAGCTCGTCCTTTTTGGCAAACTCTCGTAGCTGATGACCTGACAGTCCTCTTTGTATCTTGCGTGCTTTCAACGGTTTTGAGAATACACCCATAAAAAGTTCTCCTTTTCCTCCCAGTCTTCTGTATAACAAAAGTCTGTATATACCTTGTGGTGGAATCAAGCAAAATGAACGGAGTAAATCATTGTTAAATTTCTTTTGTTTAACAGATATATATCAGAAAAGCAATGATAACTTTTCCGTGGCCTTTTGCTCACTAAACAGAAGATATCAATATCATAACAGGAACATCAAGCGCTAAAAAAGGATTTGATGCAATGCGAAAATCTATTTAAACAGACTGATTTATATTGAAAAACCTCATTGTTTTTGATATTATAAAAAAATAAAACAAACTCGAATAAATGCTTTCCTTTGCTATCCCGATTTGTGGCTCTTATAAAAATTAGGTAAAAAGACCCCCAACTTACGCGGGAGACATCGTTACATTTCTGCAACGGGTTGTTCCATTGTAAGTACGAAAGGGTCAGAGCGGTCTTGAAAGGTTTTTCTTCAGGAGGTTGAACCCTTGAATATATCAGAAAGCCTGACATTTGATGATGTATTGCTGCTTCCTGCGGAGTCGGATGTTTTGCCCAAGGATGCGGATCTTTTCACCCTTCTTTGCCAGGACATAATGCTGAGAATTCCTCTCATCAGCGCTGCTATGGACACGGTTACCGAGGCTGATACGGCCATCACAATGGCGAGGGAGGGAGGTATAGGGATTATTCACAAGAATATGAGCATTAGCGCTCAGGTTTCAGAGGTTGATAAAGTCAAAAAGTCCGAGAGCGGAATGATCGTGGATCCCATCACAATGGAGCCCGAGAAGAATGTTTATGAAGCATTAGAGCTCATGAAAAAGTACAGAATTTCGGGCGTGCCTATCACAAAGGATGGCAAACTGGTGGGAATCCTGACCAACCGCGATTTGCGATTTGAGACTAAGCTGAATCAACCGATCGCCAACCTTATGACAAAAGAGAATCTGGTGACTGTCCCGGAGGGGATTGACCTGGAGAGTTCCAAAAAGCTGCTGCATGCGCATCGAATCGAAAAATTGCTTGTTGTGGATAAAGACAATAACCTGAAGGGTTTGATCACCATCAAAGATATAGAGAAAACACTGAAATATCCCAACGCCTCCAAGGACGAGATGGGGCGGCTTCGGTGCGGAGCAGCGGTGGAGTTGGGTTCTCTCCGTAATGCCCGTGTCGAGGCACTGCTGGGCGCGGGAGTTGATGTGATTGTGATTGACTCCTCTCATGGACATTCTCGTGGTGTTTTGGAAGCTGTACGAGACTTCAAGAGCAACTTTCCGAATTGTCGGTTGATCGGGGGCAATGTGGCTACTCCAGAAGGAGCCATGGCGCTGATAGACGCAGGGGTCGACGCCGTCAAGGTTGGTGTCGGGCCAGGATCGATTTGCACAACCCGTATTGTAGCCGGAGTGGGTGTCCCCCAAATCACTGCGGTCATGGAGGTGTTTCGCGTGGCCCACAAACGGGGCATACCCGTGATCGCCGATGGAGGCATTAAATATTCCGGCGATATCACCAAAGTTCTGGCCGCCGGTGCCAGCAGCGTCATGATCGGCTCTCTTTTCGCCGGGACGGACGAAAGCCCCGGGGAGATGATCCTGTACCAGGGACGTAGCTATAAAGTATACCGCGGTATGGGTGCCATCGAGGCAATGAAGGAGGGGAGCAAGGATCGATACGGTCAATACGACGAGGAGAGAGAAGTAAAGCTTGTTCCTGAAGGTATTGTGGGTCGTGTCCCCTATAAAGGGTCTCTATCCTCTACCATTTTCCAACTTATCGGTGGTCTCCGCTCTGGAATGGGTTACGTGGGGTGCCGCACCATCCCCGAGCTATGGGAAAAAGCCAAGTTTACCCGCATTACCTCAGCCGGATTGCGAGAAAGTCACGTTCACGACGTAATCATCACTAAAGAGGCGCCCAATTACCGTTTAGAATAGGGGCGAAACGCAGCCCGGGACACGGTTACGGGCGTAGCCCGTGAAGAACCAGGCCTATCAAACAATGGCGATTCATACGGGAGCAGCGGATTAACCATAAGAGTTGCTCTTTTTATTACGGGTCTATGAGCTATGAAGCATGCTGAATTTGTTCATCTCCACGTTCACACGCAATACAGCCTTTTAGACGGAGCCATCCGCCTTGAAGATCTCTTTCAGATGGCAAAGTCCTATCGAATGCCCGCACTTGCCATCACGGATCACGGCAACATGTTTGGTACAATCTATTTTTACAGGCAGGCCTTTAGCGCTGGTATAAAACCGATCATCGGTTGCGAGGTTTACGTGGCCCCTGATCGGCGAAGTGACCGCACATTACGGCCCGGCACCGAACCTTATTACCATCTCATCCTTTTGGTCAAAAATTTTAGGGGATACTGCAACCTCCTGCGGCTCGTTACCAGCGGCTACGTGGAGGGATTCTACTATCGTCCTCGAGTTGATAAAGAACTGCTCCAACAGCATAATCAAGGACTCATCGCATTGAGCGCTTGTCTTCAAGGTGAGGTGACACGCCATGTGCTTGAGGGCAGTATGCGGCGTGCCCGACAGGTTGCGGGCGAGCTATCGGAGATATTCAATCATGGAAGATTTTATCTGGAACTGCAAAAGAATGGAATGCCGGAACAGGAGAAGGCGAATCGTGGATTATTAAAATTGAGCGGGGACCTATCGCTGCCCGTGGTTGCTACCAATGATTGTCATTACTTGAGGAAGGAAGATGCCAAGGCTCATGAAATCTTGCTCTGTATCCAGACTGGCAAGACGATGGATGATCAGGACCGCATGCGTTTTCCTACTGACCAGTTTTATTTTAAATCCCCCGAAGAGATGATAGCGCTGTTCGCTGATATTCCCAATGCCACAAAGAACACCCTCTCTATTGCCGAGCAGTGCAATCTTGAGATTGATTTTAACACCACTCATCTTCCCTTTTACGCCCTTGAGCGCGGCGAGACTTTGGAGAGCCGGCTGAACCGCGAGGCTGAAACCGGACTGGAGGAACGTTTGACAGCATTGCGTCAACAATACGGAGACGCATTCCATGACCGGGAACAGTCATACAGGAACAGGTTGAAGGAGGAACTTCAGATCATATGCCGCATGGGATACGCCGGCTATTTCCTCATTGTGGCCGACTTTATCCAATACGCCCGATCGCGCAACATCCCCGTAGGCCCTGGTCGAGGATCCGGGGCAGGTAGCCTGGTGGCTTATGCATTGAAAATCACAAACCTGGACCCCATCCCTTATGGACTCCTCTTTGAAAGATTTTTAAATCCTGAAAGGGTCAGTATGCCCGATTTCGATATCGATTTTTGCAAAGACGGGCGGGATGAAGTTATCGCTTATGTTGCAAAAAAATACGGGGAAAACCGCGTGGCGCAAATCACCACTTTTGGAACTATGCAGGCGCGCGCCGCGATCAGAGACGTGGGACGCGCTCTGAATATGAGTTATCCCGAGGTAGACCGCATCGCCAAGATGGTGCCTTCCGCCATTCATATGACGCTGGATAAGGCCGTGCAGGTGGAGCCGCGTCTGCGAGATGCGGAGAAAGAAAACCCACGCGTTCGAGAACTGCTCACCATTGCCAGAGTCCTCGAGGGGTTACAACGTCATGCATCTACCCATGCCGCGGGCGTCGTCATCGCTGACAAGGAGATCGTGGAATATACCCCCCTGTATCGCGGCAATAATGGCGAACTGGTCACCCAGTATGACATGAAGTCGCTTGAAAAAGTGGGCCTCGTGAAATTCGACTTCCTGGGCCTCCGCACGCTTACGGTGATGGAAGACACCGTTCGCCTCATCCAGCAAAAGACCGGAAAGCGTCTTTCCATCGATGAGATTCCCCTCGATGATGAAAAAACGTATGCGCTGCTGGCCAGCGGACAAACCAATGGCATCTTCCAACTTGAGAGCTCGGGCATGAAGGAGATCATGATCAAGTTGCAGCCCGAGAATTTCCATGATCTTATCGCACTGGTGGCCCTTTATCGGCCTGGACCTCTTCAAAGCGGCATGGTGGATGACTTTATTGATCGCAAGCACGGAAAGAAAGAAATTACTTACGAAATACCCATGCTGGAGGAACTGCTCCGAGATACGTATGGAGTCATTGTATACCAGGAACAGGTCATGAAGATCGCCAGCGTGGTGGCGGATTTCTCTCTTGGTGACGCCGACATTCTTCGCCGGGCCATGGGCAAAAAGATCCCTGAGGAGATGGCTTCCCAGAGAGAGAAATTCCTCCAAGGAGCACAGAAAAAAGGGATTGAAAAGGGAAAGGCGGAGCGGATATTCGATTTAATGACCCACTTTGCCGGTTATGGATTTAACAAGTCCCACAGTGCTGCCTATGCATTGATCGCTCACCAGACCAGTTACCTGAAAGCACACTATCCTGTTGAGTTTATGGCGGCCATGCTCACCAGTGAGAAAGACAACACGGATAAGATGATCCGCTACCTGGCCGAGTGCAGGGACATGGGAATCCAGGTACTGCCGCCCGATATCAACGAGAGCGACAGCGAGTTCACGGTCAATGGAGACCGTATTCGCTTTGGGCTTACTGCAGTCAAAAACGTAGGGAGTGGGGCTTTAAGCACGATCTTCGCCGCCAGGAAGGACGGCGGTCCCTTCCGTTCCTTTTACGACTTCTGCGAACGGGTTGATTTGCGCCATGTGAACCGTCGTGTGCTGGAAAGTCTCATAAAGTGCGGCGCCTTCGACAGCACCGGGGCTCATAGATCCCAACTTATGGCTGTACTGGATGATGCCATGGAAAAAGCACAGGCTTTTCAGCGAGATCGGCAAAATGGCCAGATAAGTATGTTCGCAAGCTTTTCGAAAAACCGAAAAGATCCCGACGACAAGCTGATGTTGATTGATGTAGAGGAATGGTCCGAGAACCAGCGTCTGGATTTTGAGAAAGAGGCGTTAGGGCTGTACATCAGCGGTCATCCTTTGCAACCTTATCAAAAGGAAATCCAGAGGCTGTCATCCTGTGATACCTCCACTCTGAGCGAAGCACTGGATGGACAAACCATCAAGCTGGTTGCCATGGCCGGAGCGGTCAAAACGAAAATCGATCGCCGTGGGGACCGCATGGCGTTTGTGACCCTTGAGGACTTGAAAGGCTCCGTGGAAACAATTGTTTATGCGCGTGAGTTCAATAAAGTCTGTACGTTTCTGGAGAATGGCGTCCCCTTGTTGGTCGAGGCCAGGGTGGACGCCAGCGGTGAAGGAGGGATCAAGCTCATTGCATCGGAGATAATCCCGCTGAACGAAGCCATGAAGCGAGAGGCAACCGCTGTTCATATCAAAGAGTTGGAGGAGAATTTCAACAGGAAAATTGCGGTGCGCATTAAGGAAATTATTTCACAAAATCCCGGAAAATGCCAGACTATCATTCACTTGGTATGCCCCCAAGAGTGGGAAGGGATCATTTCGCTGGGCGATGCATTTCGGGTAAGCCCTGACGAAAGCGTAATACAGCAGCTTCGCCGCTCTCTGGAGAGCAGCGGCAGTGTGTGGCTGGCGTGAGAACGACAGTGTGGCTGCCACAGCGTTACCAAAGGCAGAGAACGATCGAGAGGCCGCGATAATAAACACTCGTAATGTTGCGTGCATAAGAGCAGACACTTATTCACCAAGAAGACGGATTAAGCGCTTTTCCATAGAGGACGAGACTATGAGCCGGGACACAGGCTCCGGGTCATCCGGGATTGAGCCACGGATGAGCAGCTCGAGATACGAAGAGCGATTTTATCGCAGATTTGTTACTGCCTCAGACCTGAATGCTTATACTCTGGTGGTGAAAGAGACTGACTTGCACATTATGACACGGGGGGTCTGGCTCAAGGAAGCCCGCGAGATAGTTATCCGCCTCCGGCACCAGGTGGAACTGGCCATCGAGGATACTCCAGAATTTCTTCATTCCCTTAAGCCCATCGACGTGAAAGATACGGCTCCCCCAATTGTTCACGTCATGGCTGAAGCTGCACGGCTCGCTGACGTTGGGCCCATGGCCGCAGTGGCCGGCGCCATCTCACAAATGCTTGGAGAAGCGCTGGCGGCTTATTCTGATGAGACGGTGATCGAAAACGGTGGGGATATCTATGCGCGCAGCTTCCATCCTCTCACCGTGGGAATTTACGCTGGAAAAAGCCCGCTGTCGGGGCGAGTCGGCATTCGAATTAAAGCCGAAACAATGCCCGCGGGCCTGTGTACATCTTCCGGCACCGTGGGTCATTCGCTGAGCTTCGGTCAGGCTGATGCGGTGGCGATCCTTGCGGCCAATGCAGCCCTTGCCGATGCCGCCGCCACGGCAGTGGGCAATGTGGTTTGCAGGGCAGAGGATCTCCAGAAGGGACTGGATCGTGCCCGAGAAATATCCGGGGTGGAGGGCGTGTTGATCATCTTCGGGGGCAACCTGGGGGCATGGGGAGAAGTAGAGCTTGTTGAAACAAGGGGATTACAGTAAGAAATTAATTAAGATAGGCGTATTATCAGATACCCATCTTCTTGAAGTCGACCTCCGTTTGCGGGAGATTGTAGACACATATTTTGCTGAAGTGGATATAATCATCCACATCGGGGACATGGTCACCTCCGAAGTTTTACGATACCTGCAGACTGTTAGGGCGGGTTTGAAACCCGCCCTAACCCTTGAGGCGGTCCATGGAAACATGGACTATCCTGATGTCCAGAGTCTTCTGCCCGGCAAGAAGGTACTCGAGGTGGGTCCTTTTCGGATTGGGATTATTCATGGGTGGGGACCTCCGGGGGGAATGGAGGACCGCATTCAGAACCAGTTCGAAAATGTTCAGTGCATCATTTTCGGCCACACGCATAATCCGGTGAATCGAATGAAAAATGGTATACTTTTCTTCAATCCCGGTTCTCCAACAGATAAAAGATTCGCCAGAAAAAACACTGTGGGCATCCTTGAAATAGGCGAGGGGATACAGGGTATAATTATTCCTGTCTAGGGTGTACCGAGTTGAGGCTTAAGGTGAAAGATGAAAAGGTAAGCTTTTGATATTCTACGCTTTTCACCTTTACAACATATCATTCTATTGATAAAGAGGTGTTCATGAGCGACCGCCTGTGGGCTCCATGGCGCATCCAGTACATTAAAAATCCAAAGCCATCCGGCTGTATTTTTTGCCAGGCCGTTTCAGAAGAGGGTAATGAGCGTAAAAACCTTATCCTGATGCGCAACGCCCACGTTTTCATCATTATGAACCGATATCCGTATAACAGCGGGCACCTGATGGTGGCACCCCTGCGCCATTTAAACGACTTAACAACCCTCACCAAGGATGAGATGAGTGCCGTCATGGATGCCATTCGGAGCAGTACGGAGACCTTGAAAAAGGCCATGGGGGCGAAGGGGTTCAACGTGGGAATCAATATAGGTAAAGTGGCTGGCGCCGGTTTATACGAGCATTTGCACGTCCACGTCGTTCCAAGATGGAGTGGTGATGTCAATTTCATGCCGGTGATGGCTGATGTTCATGTTTTACCGGAATTGTTGGCTCAAACATACGATCATCTTAAACCTTTTTTCAATACTCGCGAACAAAGTTCAATATATCGGAAATCAAGGGTCGAATAAAACCGCATAAGGCGAAGGGATTCAGCCTCAATGTGTGGAAACCAGCTCCCAGAGCGAGGAACCCAAGGAGCCGGAGAGGATCATATGAGAATTTTAAAGACCATATTCATGCTGGCAATTTTCATAGTGTTGGCAATTTTTTGCACAAAAAACGCCTCCGCTGTGGTCGTGGACTTGTTATACACCAAAATCGATACACAATTATATATGGTCATGCTGGTTGCATTAATCCTGGGAGCGTTCCTGGTGGGGTTTGTGAGTTTTGCTGATCATGCCAGGCTTAAACGCCAATTAAGACGATTACGCAAACAGTGTTATGAGCTTCAAAATAAGGTAAACAAAATGGAGGGATCCCGGGAGGTGTCCAGCCGTGAGTCGCTACCATCGCCCCAAGAGAAGGGCGATTCCTAATAACTTCCACATAGCCCTTTCAAAACTCGCTGTTGCATCGCGTCGGGATATTTGCAAATTAACATTGCAAATTGAAATTTGCTAATTGATAATTTTTTTCGATTAAAACAGATATGCGCAAGAGCGGATCTCTATTTAAACAATATAAAGAAATTAAAGCGCAATATCCGGACGCAATTCTTTTTTTCCGGGTCGGCGACTTTTATGAGATGTTTTTTGATGACGCTCGTGTCGCCTCTGCCGTTTTGGAGATCACCCTGACAAGTCGGGACAAAGACTCGGATGATCCCATTCCCATGTGCGGAGTTCCCTACCACTCGGCTGCGGTATATATTGCCCGTTTAGTCAATCACGGGCATCGTGTGGCTATCTGCGAACAGGTGGAAGATCCACGTGAGTCCCGGGGCATTGTCCGCCGGGAGGTGATCAGGGTGGTTACACCCGGGCTGACGGCTGAACCGGAGAATCTGGAAGCACTGAAGAATAATTTTCTCCTGACCCTTATTGGGAACGGGCCTGCGGGTGTGGCGTACCTGGATATCTCCACGGGCGAGTTTCGCCTTACTGAACTTGCTGATGCCACGGAAATCCGAGCAGAGATAGACCGCATCGATCCGCGCGAAGTTGTCCTGCCAAGCGCCTCAAAGACCGGAGGAGGGGAGGGCGGGCAGAAGTCGGATTGGAAAGAGGCTTTCAACGGCCGAACGGTAACGTATCTGGATGAGTGGATATTCGATGAAGATCATGCACGAAGGCTCCTTCTCGATCAGTTTCAAACCGCCACTCTGGAAGGATTCGGCGTGGAGGATTTCCCGCTGGGCCTGGTGGCAGCAGGAGCATTATTGCATTACGTTCGGGAAACGCAGCGAACTCGGCTGGAACATGTAGATCGGCTGCTGCCTTATCACCGCGAAAACTATATGCTGGTGGATAACAACAGCAAGCGCAACCTGGAAATCTTCGTCAACCTGATGGATGGGGCAAGAAAGGGCACTCTCCTGGAGGTTCTTGACCTCACCATCACCGCCATGGGGGCGCGAACGCTGCGCTCGTGGCTCAATTGGCCATTGATGGATCGGCGAGTCATTGAGTCAAGGCTGGATGCGGTTGAAGAATTGGTATCCGACGGCCTCACACTGCGCGATCTTCGCGGCGCTATGAAAGGGGTACGCGACCTTGAGCGAATTACCGGCAAGGTCGTCCTGAGGTCGGCCAACCCGCGCGACCTGGTCGCTTTGCGAGATTCTTTGCACCAGATTCCAGAGATTAAAAAGATAATGAGCGGGTTGCGTGCGGAACTGCTGGCAGAAGCGGCTGAGATGGATTCGCTGGAAGACATAAAGGATCTCCTGGGCAAAGCCCTGGTGGATGAGCCGCCTTCAACACTCAGGGAGGGGGGAATAATCAGGAAAGGGTACCATCCTGACCTCGATGAACTGCGAAGTGCCGCTCACGAGGGAAAAGGCTGGATCGCCCGCATGGAGGCGAGCGAGCGGGAACGCACTGGAATTCCTAACCTTCGCGTTGGATACAACCGTGTTTTCGGTTATTATATAGAAGTTACTCGCTCCCACATCCAGAAAGTGCCCGATGATTACGTGCGAAAGCAGACACTGACCAACGCTGAGCGATACATAAATCAGGAACTGAAAGAATACGAAAACCGCGTTTTAGGCGCGGAAGAGCGAATGCTGGAGATCGAGCAGCGATTGTTTTCTCAGATTATCGAGCAGGTGGCGCATCAGGCCCCCCGGCTCCGGGCTGCATCGGCGCAACTGGCCCGTGCGGATGCGCTTGCATCCCTTGCTGAGGTCGCCAGCCGCAATAGATACGTCCGACCATTGCTGCAGGAAGATGACGTGATTGAAATCGAGGAAGGGCGCCACCCGGTAGTCGAGCAGATGGAACTGGAAGAACGATTTGTTCCCAATGATATTCGCCTGGATTGCCTGGAGAATCAACTCATCATTATCACAGGCCCGAATATGGCCGGAAAATCAACGTTCATGCGCCAAGTGGCTCTTATGGTTCTCATGGCCCAGGCAGGAAGCTTTATTCCAGCCGATCGGGCAAAAATCGGCATTGTGGACCGCATTTTTACCCGAATCGGTGCCACGGATTACCTGGCCAGGGGTCTGAGCACGTTCATGGTGGAAATGGTGGAAACGGCCAATATTCTCAACAATGCCACACCCCGCAGCCTGATTCTTCTGGATGAGATAGGAAGGGGAACCAGCACCTTTGACGGGCTCAGTATCGCATGGGCGGTGGCGGAATATCTCCACGATATGGGAACCCCCGGACCGCGGGTGCTCTTCGCTACCCATTACCACGAGTTGACAGATCTGAGCAGGACTAAGGAGCGGGTTCGAAATTTCAATATCCTGGTGAGAGAGTGGGAGGAGCGAATTATATTCTTGCGCAAAATTCAACCCGGGAGCACAAGCCGGAGTTACGGTATCCAGGTGGCTCGGTTGGCAGGGCTTCCCGCCCAGGTTCTCGAGAGAGCACGGGAAATTCTCGCTAACCTGGAAGACGAAGAATTGGACAAAGAGGGTGTTCCACGACTTGCAACAGGAAAGAAGATGCAAAAATTGCGGAGTAATTCGACACAGCTTCAACTTTTCGGCAGACAACCACATCGCCATCCGGTAATTCACGAACTCAAATCGTTGGATATCAACCGCCTGACCCCTCTTCAGGCGATCAATATACTGGAACGGTTATGCCGAATGATCCGTAAAGAGAGCTGAGTTGGTTTATGTATGTTAAAGAAAATTCGAAATTCGGAATTTACTATATTGGCGGATCAATTTCTCAACCATTTGACCGTGGAGCGGGGGCTCTCGGCCAACACGCTGGAAGGCTACAGCAGGGACATTTACCGCTTCATCTCCCTGATGGAAAGCAGAGGGATGAAAATGTCAGCCCAGTGTGATACAGAAGATATTGTGGATTTTATTGTGAAAATGCGGCAGGAGGGACTTTCACCCTCCAGTTGCGCCCGCGCTTTATCGGCCGTACGCACATTTTTCCGCTTCCTGGTCCAAGAGAAGATCCTGGAGCATACTCCTGTCGGCCTCGTCGAATCCCCCCGCAAGGTCCAAAGACTCCCCAACGTCCTCACGCTCCATGAGGTTGAGCGGCTCCTCGAAGCCCCTGACGGGGATACCCCGGAGGGAGTCAGGGATCTTGCCATGCTGGAACTTTTATATGCAACAGGATTGCGTGTTTCTGAGTTGGTGAATCTGAAAGTCCACCAGATCAACTCGGAGGTTGGATATGTGATACCAAGGGGGAAGCGTTCCAAAGAGCGAATAGTGCCGATGGGCACAGCAGCTCTCCGACGTCTTCAGCATTACATGGAGGCGGCACGTTCCGCCTTATTGAAGGGGAAAGATAGCCCTTACTTATTTGTAACGCGCAGGGGGAGGCCGATGACGCGTCAGTGGTTCTGGAAGCTCATCCAGCAGTATGCCCGGACATGCCATATCCCGCGAAAGATCTCACCACACAGCCTGCGGCACTCCTTTGCCACTCACCTGCTGGCCGGTGGCGCCGATCTGCGCTCTGTACAGGCTATGTTGGGACACGCGGATATCTCCACCACCGAGATTTATACCCATGTTACGCGGGAGAGACTCAAGGAAATCCACAAGAAGTTCCACCCCTTGGGGTAACAATGCAAAAGGCAAAATTAGCAATGAAAAATACTAAATGCTAATTTTGAAACGTTACTTTTGTAATGATAAATGTGAAGTTGCCATGTTTGAGGTTATTACCACGCACATTAACGCAGACTTTGACGCCATGGCTTCGATGCTGGCTGCCCGCAAGCTGTATCCCGACGCTGTATTGGTCTTTCCGGGCTCACAGGAGCGGAACCTCAGGGAATTTCTTCTCCACTCCACCTATTACCTTTTTGAACCCGAGCGCATTCGTCGCATAGACCTGGATGCAGTGGAGCGACTGATCCTTGTTGACACCCGGCAGCGGAGCAGAATCGGTAAATTTGCTGCAGTCGTGGACCGTCCAAACGTTGATATCCATATCTATGATCACCATCCCCCATCCGAGGATGACATCAATGGCAGCCTGGAAGTTGTAGAAGAAGTGGGGGCTGCAACGACGATAATGACGAGACTTCTGCGTGAAAAAGGCATCCCCATAACCCCGGAT
>JAFDED010000125.1 GCA_019310535.1 Deltaproteobacteria bacterium | reverse complement strand
CGGCTAACGCCGATCGATGGATCCCGACTCTTCCCGGCTCCCCGGGACTGGTGGCGTTGGGCATGCTGCTCTACGCCACGGAAAAAGGGATAGCCAGAGGTCTTTCTGACTCTATGCAGGTGAAGCTCCGGGGAGCGGCACGGGGGTGGTCGCTTGAATCAATCGCCGCGCGAACGGGTGTCGTCAAAGAGACCATAGCGAAGCTTTCTGAACTGTTTTTTAAAGCGGACAGGCCCCTGGCCGTCGGTCATGTCTCCGGCCCGTCAGGTCTCGACATCACCGGCGGTTTGACGGCCATAGCGCTTTTGAACCGGGCTGCCGGTGATCCCGGCGATCTGGTGGACTTCTCCCGTCAAAAAGCACTCGGCCGATGCTCACCCGCCTCTGAAGTCGCTGATCTTCTATCCGCCCTGGACCAAGGCAAGGTAGATGTTCTTATGGTTATGGGAGCCAACCCGGTGTATGCCCTGCCACAGTCCTGGAATGTTCCTGCCGCCTTTGAAAATGTTCCCTTTATCGTCTCTCTGGCCGGCCATATGGATGAAACCACCCAAGCCGCCGACCTTGTTTTACCCATACAAACACCCCTGGAGACATGGGGCGACTATGTGCCTCAAACCGGATTACGAGGTATCATCCAGCCCGTGACGGGCTTCGTGTTTCCCAATGCCCGCCCGGCGGGTGATGTCTTGCTCACTGTAGCCCGAAAAATAATGAATCCTGATCTTTTCCCCGGGAACACTTTTTACGACTACCTCCGCCATACCTGGCAGGATACGGTTTTTACCGGCCATCCCGGGAGCTTTGAAGAGTTCTGGATCGGGGCAATACAGCGCGGTTTCATCGAGGAGAAACCACTTTCGAGATCCGAATTTACACAAGACCTGGATAAGCTTAGATTTCCGGAACCCCGGGAGTCCAACGGCCTCCATCTGGTGGCATTTCCTCACATGAGCCTTTTCGACGGACGAGGCGCCAACAAGCCATGGCTTCAGGAATTGCCCGAAACCATCACCCAGATAACCTGGGACACCTGGGTGGAGATCCATCCCGATACCGCCGGAAGGCTGGGCATCCGCCACGGCGAGAAGGTTGAGATCCAAAGCCCGTATGGAAAAATCCAGGCTCCGGCATACGTATACCATGGCGTGCAAAAAGAGACTCTCGCCATTCCCATGGGACGGGGACACAGAGGATACGGCCGGTTCGCCGATGGCTTGGGAACCAACCCCATGGCGCTTTTCCCCCGTGCAGACGATTCGTACCCCGAGTTTATCTTCAGCATCCAGGATGTGAAAGCAACGGGAAAGGGGACCATTGTTGGTTTTGCCAACACTGATGGGAGCATGTACGACCATGGCCGCGACCTGGCTCTTACCGTCAGGCTTGAAAAGATCGGATCGCTCGTGAAAAACAAGGTCAAGCCCCCATTGCCCGAAGGCACAAGGGCCGAGGAGGATATCTACCCGGCTCACCACTATCCGGACTACCGATGGGCCATGGCCATCGATCTCTCCAGATGTATCGGGTGCGGCGCATGCGCGGTTGCCTGCTATGCAGAGAACAACGTTCCCACAGTGGGGGCGGAACTGGTGCGGGAAGGCAGGGAGATGTCCTGGCTTCGGATCGAACGCTACTTTGACCCGGAATGGAAAAACCAGCCTCGTTTTCTGGTTATGCTCTGCCAGCACTGCTACGCTGCGCCCTGTGAGTATGTTTGTCCCGTCTATGCGGCCCACCACAGCAAAGAAGGGCTCAACGAACAAATTTACAACCGTTGCGTGGGGACGCGCTACTGCAACAACAACTGTCCATACAAGGTAAGGCGGTTCAACTGGCTGCCGTACCCGCGGCCCGAGCCCTTGACCTGGCAGTTCAACCCGGATGTGGTGGTGCGGCAAAAGGGGGTGATGGAAAAATGTTCCTTCTGCATGCAGCGGATCAAGGAAGCGCACAACACAGCCAGGAATGAGGGTCGGGAGATCAGTGATGGGGAGATCACCACGGCGTGCGCACAGACATGCCCCACACAGGCCATTGTCTTTGGAAACCTGTTGGATGAGGAAAGTCGTGTTTTCAAGCTTATGAATAATCCCCGGGCCTATCAGGCTCTCCGCGAGCTCAATACGCGTCCCGCAGTTATTTACTTGAAAAAAGTAGTTCAGGATATTGATGTGTGACGCGACAGCCTCGTAGTTTTTTTGTGAGAACTGGAATATCGTAAAGTGCAACCACGCATGGAATCATTAACATACGATTCAATTAACAATCAAATCATTAAAACACTGGAGCCGCCGCCACGGAAGTACTGGGCCCTGGTAGGATTGTTGATCATCGGCGTATTGATCGGCGCTGCCGCTTGGGTGTACCAGATCGCCATCGGCATGGGTGTGGCCGGTGTATCCCATCCGGTGAACTGGGGTGTGTACCTGGTCAACTTCGTCTTCTGGGTGGGAATCGCCCATTCCGGCACCTTGATATCGGCCTTTCTGTTCCTGATGAGAGCCTCGTGGCGCACTTCCATCGCCCGAAGCGCCGAGGCCATAACCGTATTTGCCCTGATCGTGGCCGGCATGTACCCTCTGGTCCACCTTGGGCGGGTGTGGATATTTTACTGGCTCATCCCGTACCCTAATCAGCGCCAGTTGTGGCCCAACTTTCAATCGCCTCTCATGTTTGACGTGGTGGCCATAAACACATACCTGATCATTTCGGTCACGTTCTGGTTCACCGGGCTTATTCCCGATTTTGCAGTGGTGCGCGACCGCGCCCGGGGCGTCCGCCGGTGGATCTACGGTATGCTCTCCCTGGGGTGGAGCGGGTCTCACCATCAATGGCGCCATTACCGCAATTCGTACATCTTTTTCGCCGCCATGATCGCAGCGGTTGTGGTCTCGGTGCACAGCGTCGTGTCGTGGGACTTCGCTCTTTCCATACTGCCGGGCTGGCATGCCACCATTTTCCCTCCGTACTTCGTGTCCGGCGCCATCCACTCCGGGCTGGCGCTGGTCCTCTTTTTCCTGGTGCCCACCCGACGGCTTATCAACCTGAAGGAAATTATTCGACCAGGAGACTTTGAGAATGTTACCAAGCTGATGATCGTTACCGGGATGATTCTGGGTTACTCATACGTCACCGAGATTTTCGCTGCATGGTACAGTGGCAACCCGCTGGAATGGGAGATATTCCGATACCGAATGTTCGGCCCCTTCGCGTGGGTTTTTTATCCCATGTTTGTATTTAACGTCATTGTTCCGATGCTGTTCTTTTTCAAGAAGTTCCGCACCGACGAGAGGTTGATCATGATCTGCTCGTTCCTTATTGTCGCGGGCATGTGGCTGGAGCGCTATGTCATCATCATAAGCTCATTGAGCCACGACTTCATCCCGCACGCATGGGGACCTTATTTTCCATCGCTCGTCGAGATATGCATTACCGTCGGTTCTTTCTGTCTGTTTTCTTTGTGCTTCGTACTCTTTGTACGGTTCATCCCGCCTGTTTCCATAAACGAGGTCAAGGAACACATCCCGCCGCCCTTGAGGAACAGCAATCATGGCTGATGGACAGGGAGTATTAGGAATATTCGAGTACGTGGACGACCTGGTCAAAGTTATCAAGGGAATGGATCTGGAGCGCCGCAAGAAAATAATTGTTTATGCACCCACCATCCCGCATGAGTTGGAAGAGGCCCTTGCTGAAAAACCCAGCCCTGTGAGGTACTTAGCCTTTTTCGGCGCTCTCATCGGCTGCATCTCGGGCCTTGCGCTTGCTGCATATACTCATCTGAAATGGGGCATTATCGTGGGAGGGAAGCCTCTGATATCTCCAGCGCCCATTGCATTGATCATGTTCGAATTGACCATCCTTTTCGGCGGTCTCGGCAACTTCCTGGGGCTTCTGATATTTTCAAGGATCCCGAGGCTCAAAGTTCCGGACCATTACGACACCAGGTTTTCAGGAGCGGCCTTCGGCATATTCATTCGATGCGACAACGGCCGATTTCAGGAAGCGGAACAATGCCTCAAGGATGCAGGCGCTGCTGAGATAATCATTCGTTGATAAGTGAGCATTGGTGTGTATTCCGTAAAATAAAGCGTAAAGGCCCGAGCGGGGGCATGTGTGTTGCACCGCTGATGCCTTGTCCGGACGTATGATACATGAAACGAGCCGTTTTAAGAGAGGAGATAATAGACAGGATCGCCGGCATGGAAGTGCGTGGCGGAAGGGGAAAGATCACCTGGGTGCTCGTCGTTCTGGTAGTGGCCGGTGTTGTGATTTTTGTCTCCGCTGCTTTAGGATCAGCGGCCAGACAGGCATGGCAGGTTTACCTCGTCAACTTCCTTTTCTGGTCAGGGATGGCCCAGATGGGTCTGGTGTTCTGCGCCATCCTCTCGTTAACCAAATCCCGCTGGGGATGGCCCATCAAAAGGTTGGCCGAGGCCACCGCAGCCTTTTTGCCGATATCCTTTGTTCTTTTTTTGGTGCTGATCATGGGCAGGGGAGAGCTGTTTCACTGGATACACGAGCCGGTACACGGCAGAGAAGCGTGGCTCAACGCGCCGTTTCTCTTCACCCGCGACGGTATTGCTCTGGCACTTTTTTATGGGTGCGGTCTGGCCTTTTTGTATTACTCGTGGCGTATTGACCTGGGTCTCGTGGCTGAGAGAACCGGGCGGCGGCCAGCGGGTGAGCTGGCGGCTTTTATTATGCGGGGATGGCGCGGTATCGATGAAGAGATGACCCGGGCCGAGAAGACGCGCAGGGTGCTGGCACCTATCCTGGCTCTCCTGTATGCATGTGTGCTGAGCCTCATCGCTTTTGATCTCGTGATGTCACTCTCGCCTCACTGGTATTCGTCACTGTTCGGCGCATATTATTTTATAAGCACATTGGACATGGGATTTGCCGCCTTGATCATTCTGAGCCTGATCGGCTCTCGTTTCTTCGGACTGGACGAATATATAACGCCTGGTTGTTTTCACGACCTCGGCAAGCTGCTCCTGGCATTTACCATGCTCTGGGCGTACTTTTTTTACTCCCAGTACCTGATCATCTGGTATGGAAACTTGCCGGAGGAGGCACGCTATGTGATCCTGCGCACCCAAATGGAGCCTTGGAAGCCCCTTGCATTTATAGTGCTGGCAGCATGCTTCGTCATTCCATTTCTGGTGCTTCTCTCGCGGAAAATAAAAAACCATGGCCCCTCCATGATCATCCTGTGCCTGGTGGTGCTGGTCGGTATGTGGTTGGAACGGTACATCCTGGTGGTCCCATCGATCACCAATCACGCCTCATTCGGCGTGGTGGAAGTCGGCGTCACCGCCGGGTTTTTCGGGCTCGCTTCCCTCAGTTGGCTCTTTTTTATGAGGCATATGCCCGCTGTCAGCCTGTTTGACCCCGGTTTCCCGGGCAGGAGGGAAAGTCTTGAGGGACAAGCCAAAACCAGAGGGGACAAAGGCGCAGTGAGGTGAGTTCTTTGCGGCATGAAGTCCATTTGAAGAGGAAGTAAAAAGGATGAGTGCCAAAACCGATAATCATGACGCAGGAGAAAGCCCGCCCCGTATCCATGTGGGGATGAGTTTGCTTCTCAGTGCTTTCCTCATTGCACTCCTGGCTGTCATGAGCTGGTTGTATTATGTTTACCCGCACGTGGGAATTGGGCCTGAACAGCCCATACCCTTCAGCCATCGGGTACATGCGGGAGACAAAGAAATTAGCTGCCGGTTCTGCCATCCCTTTGTGGAGCGGTCAAGCCGTGCCGGGATACCGGCGATGACAAAGTGCCTTTTTTGCCACTCGAGAATTATTGTAAACCATCCGGAAATCGTAAAGCTGAGAAATTACGTAGAGAATAATAAGCCCGTGATATGGCGTCGTATTTTCTGGATAGCGGATCATGTCAAGTTCAACCACCAGCCCCATGTCTCTGCAGGTTTCGACTGTGCCGAGTGCCACGGTGATGTAAAGAGCATGGATCGACTCATGCCGGTGGACGTGAAGATGGGGTTCTGTGTCACATGCCACAGGGAAAACGACGTGAACCTGGACTGCTGGCTGGCGTGCCATAAATCATAAATTATGGGGGAAAAAGGAGCATAACAGGTGAAACTCCTCAGCAGTGAGCCATACAGCGCCACAAAAGCGTGCTTTTTGAGCGCTGTGGGATGGCTGGTTGTTGCCACTTCATTCGGACTCCTGGGCGCCATAGAGCTGGTTGCGCCTGACCTGGTTACTATCCCATGGCTTCTCTTCGGCAGAATCCGCCCCGTTCACACCAATCTGGTCATGTTCGCTTTTATAGGAACAACATACCTGGGCACTGTTTTTTATGTAATTCCAAGGCTTGTCCGGGCTCCTCTCTTCAGCGAGCGCCTGGCAAACCTGACACTGTGGGCGTGGAACTTGGCACTGGTGGCGGCGGTGATCAGCCTTATGGCAGGGTATACTCAGGCACGGGAATATGCCGAACTGGTGTGGCCTCTGGATATAGCGATCCTCGCAGTGTTTGCCTTGACCTTAATCAATGGCCTGGAGACAATCCGGCGCCGGACCGAGAATTTGCTCTATGTGACAGTCTGGTACCTCATGGCCGGACTTGCTATAACCTGGATCAACTATGCCATTGGCAATGCCGTATGGAACCCTTCCACCGGCTCTGTCACCGGAATATTGGATGCAATACTGGCGTGGTTCTATGGCCATAACGTTATCGGGATGTTTCTCACGCCGTTTGCTGTGGGTATGGCCTACTACATCCTCCCAAGGGTCAGCGGGCGGCCGCTGTACAGCCACACGCTTTCGCTTGTGGGCTTCTGGTCGTTGGTGGCGCTCTATACCCACATAGGGTCCCACCACCTTATCCAGGCACCCATACCCACGTGGCTCAAGGTCGTCAGCATCGTTGACAGCATCGGCATGATTATCCCTGTTATGGTAGCGCTGACCAACCTGTGGCTGACCATGAAAGATCGCCTTGGAACACTTCACACCAACGTGGGCGGCAAGTTCGTTTTCGCAGGCACTGTCTGGTATTTTCTCGTCGGCATCCAGGGCCCCCTGCAGTCACTGCCCACAGTGCAGCGCGTGACCCACTTCAACAACTGGGTGGTTGCTCACGCCCACATAGCGGTGCTGGGTTTCTCGGCGATGATCGCCATGGGGACCATTTATTTCCTCCTTCCCGAAATTACAGAGAAAAAGCTTTACAGCGAACGGCTGGCTGATGTCCACTACTGGTTGATGCTTTTCGGTGTGACGAGTTTTTTTGTTGTGCTCACTTCAGCGGGATTGGTTCAGGGAAATGCCTGGCTCAATGGTGAGACGGTTTACAGGATGCTGCCCCAGCTCAACGTGTACCTGATCCTGCGAGGCCTGACCGGCATAACGATAGTGCTGGGTGCTGTGATTGGATTTTTCAATGTTTTCATGAGCTTGATGAGCCGCGGTGAGGCGACGCCATAAAGAGAGGCGTATGGTATATTGCTGGAACAATACCCATTTTGATCACAATTTTTAAGAGAGATTTGCCATGAAAATGTCTCCATCTGTGCTGTTGCTGGGCGCCCTGATCGTCTTCTCAGCGTCGCTGGCGGTGGGCGTGATTTTGCCGGCATATACCATGAATATCACCTCATCAAAAGAGTGGCGCAATCGCACGGAGATCGAGGAGATAGGGCGGACGATATACATCGCCAACGGATGCACCGGCTGCCACTCTCAATATGTTCGCACACTGGATTGGGGCATTGGAGCACAACGCATAGCCCGGATCGGGGATTACGTCGGCGAAGCTCCTCATCTTCTGGGCTCTGAAAGGACGGGCCCAGATCTCTCCCAACAGGGAGGCGAACACCCTGATGACTGGCACGTGGCCCACTTTATCAACCCCCGCTTTACGAGCCCCGAGTCCATCATGCCGCCCTTCGCGTTCCTGAAGAAAGCAGGGCGGATGAAGCCGCTTATCGCATACGTCCAGAGTCTGGGCGGTAAAGACGCCGATTTTCGGATCGAGCGCCAGCAGCGGTGGAAAAAAGAGGCCGTCGCCGCGTATGAGGCCGGGCCCGATGCCAACATTAAGTGGCTGCACAGCCACGTGCCCGGACCCTGGATGGAACTCCCCAACCCGTATGCAGCAACACCGGCCTCACTGGCCCGGGGACACAAGATTTACCAGAGCTTCTGCATCGGCTGCCACGGACCCATCGGAGACGGCCAAGGACCGGCGGCACCCTCTATCTATCCTCCGCCGTTGAACTTTACAACACTGAGACGCACGGGCGTTTCAGGAGGGGCTCTCTACTATCAGATCATGAACGGCATTACGGGCACTGCCATGCCCTACTTTAAAAAGCACCTTGAATCAGAAAAAATTTGGGATGTGGGCAACTATGTGGCTCAGTATTTCATAGGAGTGGTGGATTCCAACAAGGAGCCGCGGGGCATCGACGCATCGTATGAGGGACCTCTGCATAAGGAGTAATCGATGTTCTATCAGTTCTGGATCGTATACACATTATTGGGCCTTTTGGCCGCGGCTGCGATTTTTGTATGGGCAGTAAGAAACGGCCAGTTCACCGACCAGGACAGAGCGCGGTTTATCCCCTTAAAAGATGATCCGCTCATGACGGATACGCCGGAAAAATCGGCGTTCAACCCCGTTGTGGTGGGCCTGGCGGTGGTCATTCTCGTTGGATTCATCGTTATTGGAGCACTTGTGGTCCTTTCTATTCTGTGGGCGTGATAAGCAAGGAATGCCCGCTGAGACAAAACTATCGCAATCCCAGCATAACGCCAACAATGAAATTTTTCGATCTTTTAAGCTTTCAGCACACGGTTCTTCTCATTTTCGGCGGAATCGCCGTGGCGCTCATGGTGATCCTGGCATATTACAGCGATCTTTTGGTGCTTCCAAAGAGAAAGGATCCCACGGAAATCGGCCATGAGTTTCCCGGCGGCTTCGTGGAAGGATACTCACCCGTCCCCCTGGTGATAGTGCTTTTGATCGTTGTGATCGTCATATGGGGGTTCTTTTACGTGGCCATCACAAGCATAAAAGGCATCCCGATTTAAGAGGATTCATCATGGCGCGAGAAAAGAGAACCGATGATCGACGAGGGACACTTAAAAGTTTTTTTATCGTGTTTCTTATGGCGCTGGCGGTTGCAGCCTGGGGTGGTTTTATATTTGTATTTATCGGTGATAGAGGGCAACCCGACTGGGAATACGGAACCATAAGCGACGTTCCCGGCAAGTCGCCTTATTCCACGCAGATACAAAAGTGAGCGTCATATCAGGCGGGAGCATCAAGTGCGTGAATACTCATGGCGGACACATCTGTTTGCACTCCTGGTAACGGCTGTCTTTTTTGCCGGATGTGATTATGCGCGGATGAATGACGACGAGGGGGTTCGCCTGTACGAACAACAGCTTTCCGATATGCCCGCTAAGATAATACCGGTTGGTGAAGGCGATGCAGCCATCAGATTCACGGACCCTGTAAAACTCAAAAACCCGCTCAAAGCGACCGGGTCTGTTATTGAACGCGGCAAAGAACTGTACGAGTATTTCTGTAGTCAATGCCATGGGCACCGAGGCGATGGAAACGGCAT